>NZ_JBBHKU010000068.1:0-82590 GCF_037389295.1 Stygiolobus sp. RP850M
AGGGCAACGAAGGCAGTAAATAGGAGCATTCGCAGCATGATGTACTCCATAGCCCTAGTCTTGTGGGAGAGAAGGTTAATCCCAGAATTTGTAACTTAATGACGACACTATCTCCACACTCGCTACTAATATAGTAAATAACTTAATAGATAACTTGTCTAGGACTCTTGGAATCTATATGCAAAAGGTTAAAGTCATCAATAAGGAAAGTATAATAGAAAAAGTCGAGAGCATAGATATAAAAGACATAAATACTAAGCTGAACCTTTGTCTCAGTAAAGCTACTGAAATAAGTGGAATTTTACTAACAACACCGGATACGTTTGAGCTAAAGAAAGATATCGCTACTCTGCCTTTGCAACAGTTTACAATAAATGAGCTAGTACAATCGTCGAAAGTTTTAGAAAGATTCACTAAGCGATCTTATCTTAGTTATGAATGTCTTATAGTACTTTTAAGGATATATTCACTAGGTTCTCTACCCCTGAACTGAAGAGTCTTGAAGAAATAATGAATGAATTGGTTATAACTTTCCAGTCAGCATATACACCTTATTGTGAAAAAGTAAATAGGCTTCACGGCTCTTTAATCAACATAGAACGGATAATGGAATACGTGAGAGAAAGAGATGTAATCCTGCAATTAGAAGAAATAATAGATGCAATACTTCCTCAAATTAAGCAGAAAGACGTTGTAGAATTGGAAGAATTAGGAATAAACCAGAAATACGCAGACTTCTTACTGAAAGCTCTAAATAATAGAAGAGTTGATGCTAAACTTGAAGGTAACAAAATTATATTAAGAAACGGAATCCACGGGGAATAATTTTTAAACTCATTACTCTTTTATCTCAATCTCCTTATGCTTATTTCAGCATGATCATCAACTATGTCACCTTTATATAGAAAATTTCTAGCATTTCTTAACAACTGGTGTGTACAAAGTACTCTGTCTTGATCAGCGACTATATTTAATACATCACCTGGTTTCATAGCAACTAAAATTTTAGAGATCTCCAATATAAATTCTTCACAAGATTTTCCTCTTAAATCCAATTTTATTTCTTGTGTCATAAATAACATTAAATAATTATAGTTTAAAAACTTATGAATCTAACTTCTTCTCTGTTAGATTTTGATAAAAGTTCATCCTCGCTCATAACCTTGGACCATAACTTTTCCGCATTCAATAGCATATAAGTATAAGCCTCACTGATCCTCTTCATGGTATCTTCCTCATTCAAGGGATGAATCCTCAGTCCTACTCTTCCTACAGTCCCTCCCCTAACCATTAGCCAGTGGGCGAATACTTCTACTGGATATTTTTTAGTTATCTCTTCAGAAGTCAATTTTCTTCGGTATAAATAGTACAGTTCACGGATGAAATTAGCAGATATAACTCTAAAGAACTGTTCTTTCCATTTATCCATATAATACTCCCCTTCCTTTACCATCACGTTACGTAAGTAATTGTACATTTCAGAAGCAATGTTTTCATCAGTGAGCGAGAGGCCTGTAACAGCGTACACGAAGTCTTTTTGAGCCATAAAAGCGTCGAAATCTCTATTCACAAATAGCCATGCAGTTGCAGCAAAAGAGTTGACTATACCGGTCATCAGTTTGTCCACGAGCTTGTCTTTATCGATTTGTTGAGTAACTACTTTACCTTCTCTTATCATCTTAGCCAGTTCCTCAAAATCCACTACACCTGCATACACTAATTTCCCGTCTATGAAAACCGAAGGAGTAGATATCACTCCCCTTTCCAAAGCTATGAAGGGATAAAGTTGTGTATCAATTACTATTACTTTGCCTAATAGTCCTTCTTTCTCTAGATATTCTAACAGTAAGTTACATTCAGTGCAGGTCTTGTGCGTAAAGATTTCTACTTTCATAATCGAGTCTTTTTTGGATTGAAGCAATTTAGGTTTTTCTTCCACCATAAGCTATCGAACCTTCTGTCTAAGAGCCATACTTTTACATGATCATTAATTCCTCTAATCCCCCTTCCTATGGATTGTCTCACAGTCATTAATGTGGGGATTTTATAGAGGTACTCATCACTTTTTATTCCTAGCCTTTCCGATATTTTTTGAGCAACTAACTTCGTATAATCGTCTGGAGGCGGATATGGAATTCCCACTATCACAACGTCGCTGATCAAACTCCTCCCGTCTTTCACCAGTTCTACCCCTTCCGTCAGTTTCCCCCTACCTACTGCCCCTATTATAACCTTGTTGAATTTTTTTACAAACGAATATAATGTCTCTATTTCGGAGTCCTCATCTTCTAAGTATTTTGGCACTTGTATAAACTCCATTACCCTATTCATTATCTCATATGAGGGAAACACAGATAACACGTGAGCCTTTGCTTGATAATACACTTTTAGCAAGTAATCTCCATATTTTTTCCACATTACGTCTCCTCTACTATCGTATTTAGAAGTTACATCGATTGCTAAAATACATTCATAATCACCAGACACTTTTTCCTTAATTTCCCTCTCGACGTTAATATAAATTAAACTCCTTGTTATATTCCAGATCTTTTTGATGTAATCTTCAGGTGGGAGAGTTCCAGACATTAATAGAAATGTTAGGTCATTATCGTTTAGTATTTGTAAGAAATTTGATATATCAATGCTCTTCAAAACTATTTTATTTTTATGAATAAAAGGTACTAGTCCTTCACCATCTTTGTAGCTTTCGTAGAATTTAATTACAGAACCTAAATATATCCTTTTTATTTTCCTCTCCTTTATCATTTGCTCTCTCAGTTCCTCATACTCCTCTTTGAGAACTTCTATTTCATCCTCTGAGATTTCAGGAATCTCATTCGCTCTAATATAACTCTCTACATTAGAAGCTATTCTAACCAACTCCTCCTTTACTCTCTGCAATATGAACTTTACAAACTCATTTTTGGCTTGTTTTATGGCCATATCGAGTAAATGGCTTGAGAGTGTTCTTTCCTCAAAATCCCCTATTTTTTCGACATTATGAGCTTCATCCACTACTATCAGATAATCCTCAAATTCTATACCTAGGGATTCCCTGAACCTGTCTATGAAAAAGTAAGGATATGTAAGGACTATCACGTCGGCTTTACCTATGTCGTTAAAAAGAGAGAAATAAGGGCAAAATCCTTTTTCAATACCTTGTTTTTTTAACTCCTTAACAAATTCATTGGGATATTTTTCCACTTCTAGATCTATAATAGACGTTTTAAAACTGCATAAGTTACAGTTTATATCATCTGTGCTTGCATCCCCTTCGGAAAATAAACAAGCAGTAGGTTTCCCCATGAGGAATGAGAATTTCAGAGCATTATCAGTGTTAATTTTCAGGAAATCCCTGAAAACAGGGTTATATTCGTTGTGCGTTCTTACTAAGAAAAGAACCTTACCTTTTGTTTCAAGTCCCACTAAAAGAGAAAATAATGTCTTTCCACTACCTGTGGGAGAGTTTAAAAATACCAGCTTATTGGTGTTAATGGCACTCTTAATTTTTTCTTTTAGTTTCTTTTGCCACTCTCTCAGCTCTATGTTAGAAAAACTCCTCAATTTTAGCTAATATCTCCTCTAGCATTATATATTTAACGTAATCCTTCTCAGTAAGTGATAATACGTCTCTTACCTTGCCCTTGACTTTTATGGTAGATAAGAACGGAAACACGGCTATAATGTGAACTACCCTTTTAACGTCCTCAACTACATCAGAGGATGGCGGTCTCGACGTTATTATTATAGCTTGTACTTCAGCTGACGGGGAAATATTATTTATCTCTATTAGCCTATAATCTACTTTGTTAGCAATTCTTTCCTCAATAGTTGTATTCATTTATTCACACCTCTTTACTATTATGTATATAGCATTTTAACATTATAAACTAATCGTATATAGGATATGACAAACTATATAAAAATATCACAAATTGAGCCGTAGACTTAGAGATTGTGTATGATTAGTCTTAAATCTTTTAAAAATTATTGGATTCGATGATTAGGATCCCTAAGTCTGATTTTAGACCGGGAGACAGAAGAAAAATAAAGGTTAACGATAAAGAGCTACTTATCGTATACTTAGGTGCAGATAGATTTTACGCTGTTGACAGTAAGTGTCCTCATCTAGGATGCGACCTAAGTAAGGTCGGTGTAGTGATAAGGGAAGAACTAGTGTGCCAGTGTCACTTTACTCATTTTTCCCTTGTAGACGGAAAGGCAATTAAGGGAGCTACCAAAAAACCTATAAAGACTTATAGGGTGACAGTGGAAAAGGAAGACATCATCGTCGAGGATTAGGGAACAGTTTCTCACATTCAACGTTGAAATAAGAAAGGATGTTTTTAACATCCTTATAATACATTTGGCCTTTAGCTGTTTCCTCACCTGTATGGGCATATATAAGTTTTGAACCCAGGATACTGAAGGCTATCCTCTCTAACGGGTTAACACTCATTGGCATTACAGCTGAATTTGGAAACTCCTCCAAGACCTTGGCTAAGAGTTGCTTATATTTTCCAGTCCCAATTACAGCTAGTTTCACTAGGGCTCTATTTGCATAAGGTGACAAGTTATTTCTCACTTCTTCAAAGGTGGGAAGATAGTCAAAATAGTGGATCGATACTATCACATTCTCGTAAGGTACAATATTTCTTTTTAGGAACCTGACCTCTACGTCGTAAATAATGCCCTCTTTGTAAAGCACTTTTAGGAAATCTGCTTTCGAAGATACGGATATTTTATTGACTCCTCCCTCGTTTACATCTCTTACGGTAACTATAATTTTATCTCTGAAGTCCTCCACTTTTTTAATGAATTCATCAACTGGTGGTAATTCGTGCATATAATCCAACCTTAACTCTATCAGGTCTGTGTCCCTTAACCTCTTCATCCTCTCGTTTAACTCCGCTATACTTCTAACCGGTAAAGACGCTACTACGCATGTCATTCTAGTTTAATATTAGCTCCTAAGTAAATTAAGTCTTTCCAGAAATAGGGGTTACTTTTACTTACACACTCAGCCTTGGAGACCGTTCCTCCTGAAGTTAGTGAAAGAACTCCAGCTAACATCGCAATTCTATGGTCGTTTGGACATTCTATATGACCCTCCTTAACGTCAGAGGGGTAAATCACCATTTTCTGGTCGTCACTTTCAACGTTAACGGAGAAACTTTTCAGAGTTGAAGTGATAGACTGGATCCTGTCACTCTCTTTCGTCTTCAACCTCTTAATTCCCTCTATCACGGTTTCACTCCCAGCGAAGGGAGCTATAGACGCTATTGAGGGTGCTAAGTCTGGGAAATCGTCAACGTTAATTCTTATCCCTCTTAACTTTTCTGCTCCTCTCACACTCCACGAACCATCCTCAACTACAGTCCTCACTCCCATGTCTTTTAGTATCTTTACTATGCTGTGATCACCCTCGTAGTAGGGTATTGGATAAAGGTTGCTTATATCTATCTCTCCCCCGGTAACGACTGAGGCGATGGCGTAAAAAGAGGAAAGGGCGTAATCCCCGGGTATTTCGCCTTCGTATTCCATAAACTCTCCCTCCTCAACTATTATTTTGTTCCCCTTCATCGTAACTCTGCCGCCTAAGGAGTTAATGAGGTCGATTGTCATGTTTATGTAACTCTTAGACGAGACCGGCGGGATAATTTCTATCTCTCCCCCACCCTTCAGAGAAAATGCGTATATGAACCCAGATATATACTGGCTACTTTCACTTCCGCTAATTGTAACGTGATCAGTGTTAAGCTTTCCCTCTATTACCGTAGGTAAGTTAGTGGAGGAGAAAGTGACGTAAGGTTTTAATGCTTCGATAATAGCGTTAAGCGGTCTCCTTCTTAAACTTGTATCACCGTCTAAGAGGGCTTTCCCTCCTAATATTGCTAGTATTGGTATTATCATTCTCAGTGTCGTCGCCGAACCTCCAAAGTATAATGACGATGGCACTTTCAATTCTGATTTGTTTGATGTGAACTGAAACTCTCCTTTCTCACTTATACCTAGCTCTTTAACAACTTCTCTTGCAATTTGAATGTCGTCCGAAGGTTCTGAGACGTTTTTTAACTTGACATTTGCTAATAATGAATAAAGAATTAGTCTAATGCCGAAACTCTTTGACGTAGGGGCTTTTACTTTCCCTCTTATTATCGATTTCTTAATCTCTGCTCGCATAGTCCCACCGGTTGGACTACAATAGGTTTCTCGGCTTGTTTTTCGAACAGGTCTAAAATAACTCCTTCATTACCTATCTTAGTTACAGCAAACATGGAAGGTCCGTTTCCTGAAATTCCGGCTGCCAATGCACCTTTTTTCAGGGCTTCATTCGCTAAAGTAAGGTCGTACCCCATAATTATTCCCACAGCCAGCCCGTTAAGTTTCATAGCCGTAATTACATCATGTCTGGCTAGGGTAAAGATCTCCTTAAAGAGGGGCTCGAATTTTCTAAGCTTAGTCATATCAACTGACACAGATCTCTTTCCTCTGGGTATGACTATGATCGAGATCTCTGAAGGAGGCTCTTTCATGTCGATTATTTTAAATTCCTTATTGTACGTATAAGATACTCCACCAAAGTACGAAGCTGAAGCGTCGTCCAACGCGCCAGTATACGAAACACGGGACTTCAGAGACAGAATTGCGGAGAGAACAGGTACATCCCAAGCTTTTACAGGTAACTGGAATTTTTCTGCGATTTCCCCTATTAACGCAGAGGATACAGCACTACTACTTTTTAGTCCGCTCTTCGGGGGTATCTCGGAATTAATCTCCACTTCAATGCATGGTATATTATAGTTCTCTCTGAAATACAACACAATCTCGTTTACCAGCTGAGAAGGATGTGTAGCACACTCCTTGCTCTCTCTTATTTTAACGTCAACCTTAACGTTTATAGCCATTGATGAGCCGTACCAACTTGGAAGTGCGTTAACTACTGAGACCCCTGCATAGGCTTGCATGACTCAACGTACCTCCTCCACCTTTCCTCTATAACTTTCGCTTGCTCCTCAGTTAGTTTTACTGTAGGTATATATTCAGCTCTCATCGCATGGTCTACTAAGACTAGGGCTACCATCGCCTCAGCTACTGAGACCCCCCTAATTGCTACTGCAGGGTCATGTCTACCTATTACAGATATCGTAGTCTCTTCGTAAGTCCTCAGATCTACCGTTTTCTGGGGTTTTCTTATAGAGCTTGTAGGCTTAAAAGCACAACGTAATATTATGTCTTCTCCGTTAGACAGTCCGCCTAAGATCCCTCCTGAAGTATTGTTTTTCCACCTGAGTCTTCCGTCCTTAACGATAATTTCGTCATTGGCTTCACTACCTCTCATTCTTCCTGCCTTAAAGCCAAGTCCGTATTCAAAACCTGTAACAGCAGGAATTGAGAGTACGGCTTTAGCTAAGTCGGCTTTTAGTTTGTCGAAAACGGGTTCACCTAAGCCCGATGGTGGGTTTTTGACCACAATTTCGGCAATTCCTCCCCAACTATCTCCCTCTACTGTAGCTTGTTTGATGAGTTCTTCGAACTTTTCCTCCAACCACTTTTTACTGGCCCTGACGGGGCTGTACTTTGAGCAAAGGATCTCCTCGAAGGTAACGTCTTCGTTTAACTCTATAGGTCCCAGACCCTTTAAGTGTCCAGCAATTACCGTGTCAGTAAGCATTAACAACTTTTTAGCTATAGCACCGGCGGCTACTCTACTAACGGTCTCTCTCGCACTCGCCCTCCCGCCCCCTCTATAATCCCAGTTTTCATAACCGTATTTCATAATGTAAGGTAAATCCGCGTGTCCCGGTCTCGGTTTATATTTTATTTCCTCGTATAGTGACGAGATAACGTCTGAGTTCTTTACTATTATTGCTATCGGTGCCCCCGTAGTCCTCCCGTTATATATTCCACTTACGATCTCAGGTTCGTCTTTCTCACGTCTACCGGTTACATATTGTCTGCCTGGTCTCCTGAAGAGGAGTTCAAACTGTATGTCATCTTTACTCAAGTATAGCCCTGCAGGGACTCCATCAATAACCACTCCTACTTCAGGACCGTGGCTCTCTCCAAATGTAGTTATTCTGAACATTTCACCGAACGAGCTGCCTGGCATATAAATACCCCATTACTTCATTTCTATCTAACCTTTTGCCGAACCAAATTTTATCGGCCTCTAAAGCTTGCTCTACAAGAATTTCGATCCCGTTTATAGTATTTATACCTCTTTTTTCAGCCCTGATTATCAACGAGGTCTTTACAGGTTTGTATACGAAATCTATCGCTAACTTTCCCTGAACACACTCATCAGATACGAAGTTAGGGTCGGGAGTTGTATTTACAACTACGTCGCTTTTAGGACATTCCCCTGCGATCTTAATACTGAATCCCTTCTGAGATACCTCTTCCCTCAATCTCTCAGCCCTCTCTGTGCTTCTGTTGATCACGAATACCTCACAACCAGCATTAAGTAAGGAGTATATTACTGCCCTAGCCGCTCCACCAGCACCGAATACAGTGCATACTTTAATCTCGTTTACGTCTACTTTCTCTCTTATTAACGTGTTCAAGGCTATATAATCCGTGTTGTACCCTTTTCCCTCAAAAATTGTGTTTACAGCTCCTATCATTTCCGCCTCTTTTTCTGGTCTTACGTATCTTAACGCCTCCTCTTTATAGGGAATTGTTATATTTAACCCATAGCTTATGTTAAGTAAACCGGGGAAAGTAGCGTGAAACTTCTCTTTCTTAATATCAAACACGAGGTAAACAGCATTTATCTCAAGTTTTTGAAACACGTAATTATGTATTGAGGGTGATAAGGTGTAAGGTATATTTTCTCCTACTACACCTAGTAGTTTAGTATAATAATTTATTTCAAGCATTGTTCCGCAAACCCCTTCAGAGTTTCTACCGGTACTTCTATTCTTTTCCAGTCGCCTATTCTAGTCGGAAAAGGCATAAGGACTTTGTCTCCCCTGACTTTTTTGTCTTTGGTCAAAGCTTCCAGTGCTATCCTGAGGTCTATATTTTCCTTCAATGAGTCTACTGTTATAGGTAATTCGTAATGGGATAATATCCATGTAGTGTCTTCTACAACTCCTTCCTCTGCATATCCCATTTCCTCAGCTATCTTCGCCTCACATACCATTCCTACTGATATGGCATAACCGTGAGAAATCCTGAAGTTGGATCCGGCTTCAATAGCGTGACCAATTGTATGACCGAAGTTCAGGACTATCCTAATGCCTTTAGTCTCTCTTTCGTCCTCCTTTACTACTGCTAGTTTATTTAATGCGGATTTATATACCACAGTCTCCAAAGCTTCAGGTTTTTTTCTGTATATTTCATCCTTATGCATAACTAAATAATTGTAAAGCTCCTTGTCTAGCACCAAGCCGTATTTGATTACTTCAGCTATACCCTTCTTTATTTCCTCTAGAGGAAGTGTCTCAAGAAAGTCTATGTCGGAGATTATAAAGGATGGTTGGTAAAACGTTCCCAATACGTTCTTAACGTTCTCAAAATTAACACCGGTTTTACCTCCTATTGCAGCATCTACCATACCCAGCAACGTGGTTGGTATATTAATTAGGTTTAATCCCCTCATGTATATAGATGCTATGAAGCCTACTACGTCTGTTACTGTCCCTCCTCCTACTGCAATTACATAATCTCCTCTGTCGAATCCCTTCTCGAATAGTTCTCTTACTAATTTTAATGAGTATAATATATCTTTAGCTTCCTCACCGTCCTCCATGGGGAATTCGTAATAACTCTTCAAACTTTGTTTGATCTTGTCAACGTTTAGCTTTCTCGAGTAATATAACGCAACTTTCTTGTCTCCTATTATTTCGGAAAGAGATGAAACTGAACCCTTACCGATTATGACATGGGTAGTCGTGTTGCAAAAATCTTCACTTATTTTAATCATGCAGTTCTACCCAGAGCGTTAGTTAACGCCTTAATTCTATTCATTAAGACCTCAAAGGATTCAGGGGTTAACTGTTGCTCTGAGTCACTAAAAGCTTTCTCGGGATGAGGATGGACTTCTATTAATAACATGTCTGCCCCAGCTGCAACTGCCGCTAATGCGAGGGAGTGAACCAGTTCTCTCTTCCCAGCAGGATGGCTGGGGTCAGCACATATAGGTAGATGGGTCTGTAATTTAGCTGCTACCATTCCACCTATGTCCATAGTAAATCTTGTGGCTTTTTCAAAAGTTCTGATCCCCCTCTCACAAAGAACGACGTTCCCATTTCCTTCCGAAAGTATGTATTCTGAAGTCAATATCCACTCTTCGACTGTGTTACCCATCCCTCTCTTAAGAAGAACTGGCAACCCAGATTGTCCAGCTACCTTTAGCAAGTCAAAGTTTTGGGCGTTTCTTGCCCCGATTTGAAGCATGTCGACGTATTTCTTGAACATATCTATTTGTCTGGTGTCCATTATTTCAGATACTATGGGTAAACCTACCTCGTCTCCTACTTTTCTTAATATCTGAAGACCCTTTTCACCGAGACCTTGGAAGGAGTAAGGGCTAGTCCTCGGTTTAAAGGCTCCTCCCCTAAGTATTGAGGCTCCGGCTCTCTTCACAGCTTTGGCTACGGTTAGTACTTGTTCTTCATCTTCTACAGCACAAGGACCTGCAGCTACTACAACCTTATTTCCTCCTATCTTTACTCCATTGATATCAACTTCCGTTGGTTCTTTTTTCCACTCATTACTGGCCAATTGGAAAGGTCTCTTGGGCTTTACGGATACTTCTATAGACGGATCTTTGATATTTTCAACATACGCGTCGGGCCACGCTATTACTATTTTTTTCCCGTATAGATCAAGGAATTTATAAGAAGCTGATGACTCCTTTAACTTCTCGTTTAGTGTAGAATAATCTACTCCTTGTTTTAGGATAAATAACAATCTACTCACCTAGCTCGTCTTTAACTTGTTTTAGCTTCATAATCCCTATTTCTCTAGCCTTATAAGCATAAGGGTTACTCTTTTGTATTTCTATAATCACTGGGTATAACTCGCTCATCCTAGCGAGTATCTTTGATACTTCCCTAAAATTAGTTGTTTGTAATTCTTTCAGAAGGTTATCACTTATCTCAAGCTCCTTTTGAAGGCTCGGAATAGCCTTATTTAAACCCAAAATGAAAAAGTGGGTGAGGACTTGAATTATAGCCATAGCCTTCTCGTGTTCTTCAACTGTAGTGACTACAGGTTGAAGTCCTACGTCCCTCCAGAATTCTACTATTTCAGTTATGTCTCCTGAAGTAGCTGAGGGTATGATTGCAATCCTCTCACCAATAGGGTATAATATGGGTCCGAATAGCGGGTGGGTTGACACGAACTTAAAGCCGTTCTTTACGGACATTTCTTCGAGCTGTTTGAAAGTACTCACTTTAGAGGAAAATATATCCATGACGACCTTTCCTTGAGGTATTTTACTAAGGAGTGATGAAATGTAATCTACTGCGGAAGGAGAGAGGGCTAGAATTATGTATTCCCCCCAATTAAGTGCTTGTTCTGGTTCCATGAATACTGCGTTGAATTGTCTTGACAACGATTCAGCTTTTTTTGAATTCCTTCCCGTTATAACAACATTGTGACCGGCGAGGGTGAGAAGTGAAGTAAGTGAGCGTGACATCCCCCCGTATCCCACTATTACGACTTTCTTCTTTTTCCCGGGGGAAATTTGATAAAGTTTAGAATAAGAGAATAAAATAGGTAAAATAAGATTTACCATTGACTCTGGTATTCCCAAATACCTTGCCTTTTCGAGCCAATAAGTCTTAACATATTCCTCTCTTTTTGAGTCTGTAACTTCTTTCCCTGTCCTCCTCTTAATTTCTCCTATCTTCGCAGAGACCTTAAGCCTTCTGTGTAATAACTCTAGTATCTGATTGTCAATATCTTCTATCTCCTTTCTCAGCTTTTCCAGCTCTGTGCTCATTCATTTCACTAGCTCCAGCACAGCGCTTATGACGGATTTATAATTGATTCCGTAGTAATCTAGGAGATCCCTTTGACTTCTCGCACTCCTGCCGAAAGTGGTGGCTCCTATAAACCTCATCTTAGTCGGATATCTTTTTGCTAACACTTCAGCTATAGCAGAACCTATACCACCATATATGCTATGTTCCTCTATTGTTACCACTCTTCCGGTTTTTCTCGCATAATATTCTATCGTATCTTCGTCTATCGGCTTTATAGAGAATAAGTTGATTACAGCAGCACTTATACCCATCTTTTCTAATTCTTCTGCAGCCTTTAATGCGTCCCATAGTACGACTCCAGCACCCATTATAGCTACATCATCTCCGTCTCTAAGCACGTACGCTTTACCGAGTTTGAAGTCGTAATCCACTCCTGTCGTTATTGATGGCGAGTATTCTCTGCCCACACGGTAGTAAAGAGGTCCCCTCAGTTCCTGAACGACTACGGGCAAACTTCTCTTTATATCCTCCGGATCAGCGGGCACTATCACCTTCATGTTCGGTAGAACCCTCATCAATGCTATGTCCTCTAAACTCTGGTGGCTCGATCCGTCACCGCTGTCACTATAACCTGCGTGAGTTACAAGTATCTTTACGTCTAAGTTCATTCTGGCTACTGAGTTCCTAATTTGCTCCCACGCCCTCATTACGAACATGGAAAAGTTTACTATTAACGGTTTAAATCCTACTGCAGATAGACCCGCAGCAAAGTTAATCATGTCTTGCTCTGAAATACCTACGTTGAAATATCTATCAGGGAATTTCTCCCTGAAGTACATTGCCCTTGTAGAGTCCCCTACGTCAGCAGAAATTACTACAATATCCTTGTTCTTCTCTCCTAGCTCCGCTAATAACTTACCAAAAGTATCACGCATTGAGTAGGAACTTCCTTGCATCATCTGGGCTCGACCTCTGTCTCTTAGAGTTTTCGATGACTGGGAAACCTTTTCCTCTTACTGTCTTTGCAAATATAACTACTGGTGCTTTTATTTTAAGTGCCTCATCTATTGTGTTTATTATACTTACGAAGTCATGTCCGTCACAACTTAATGTCTTCCAACCGACAGCTTTCCAGACATCGGGTAAGAAGTCCTTAGGCTTTACATTACCCGTTGAATCGTCCAGCTGGAACCCGTTCATCTCTATGAAGGCAATTAAGTTGTCTAGCTTTCTCGTAACGGCATGTGTCATGGCTTCCCATATTTCACCTTCGTCTTGCTCACCATCGCCCATTATTACGAAAACTCTCCCAGTACCTCCCTTCATTTTAATTCCTTGGGCAACTCCTATTCCGAAGCTTAAGCCTTGACCTAAGCTACCGGTAGCCATGTCCACACCGGGTATGAAGATTTCTGGGTGTCCTTGAAGTAGTCCTGAGATGTCTTGAATTTTCCATAACTCATCTTCGCTTATGTAGCCCTTTTCAGCTAATACCGCATATAATGCGGGAGCGGCATGTCCTTTACTTAGTATTAACCAGTCTCGGTTAATCGGATCTTTCCCTTCCCTTAGATACCTGAAGAACAAGGTCGTTAATATTTCTATACTACTCAGTGAAGAACCAACATGGATTGTCTGGTCGTAAAACAGCATCCTTATTACATTCCTTCTGGCTCTTTCGGCTATTGACTTTAGCTTATTTAATTCCTCTAATGATATTGGAGTTCCATCACTTCCACCTTTTTCCATTGGTGCAAAACCAAGCCCCCATCACATCTTCCAAACACTTAATTATAAGCTTTGTTATACAAGATTGTGTGGAAAGATACTCAAGGCAGATACTAGTATTAGGCTTTGAAGTGCAGCAGAAGCTAGCTGGATTAAAGGTTACTATTGTTGGTTGTGGAGCATTAGGCACAGCCTTAGCTGAACTCCTAACAAGGCTGGGAGTAGGTTATATTAAAATTATTGATGCAGATATAGTAGAAATTAGTAATCTTCATAGAACCAGGCTTTTCACGGAAGAGGATGTAGGAAAACCTAAGGCTCTTGTATGCAAGGATAGATTAGCTAAAATAAATTCAGGTATAAAGATAGATGCAGCAATTGATGTTGTTGATCAAACCAACGTAGAGGAGTTAATAAAGGGTAGTGACTATGTATTTGATGCTCTGGACAGTTTATTCTACAGACTTGTCTTAAATGACGCATGCGTAAAGCTTGGGATCCCCTTAATTTACGGTGGAGTAATTGGAGAATACTCGTCAGTAAAATTAATAGTTCCCAAAGTCACATCTTGTTTGTCTTGCTTTATGAACTACGCAAATGAGGCGGATACAAACGCTTGTGAGACAATAGGCACTTTAAATACTGTTATCGATGTGACCGCAAGTCTGCAAGTTCAATTAATGCTGAAACATCTAATGGGTGAAATTGACGGAAATTTGTACTA
This sequence comes from Stygiolobus sp. RP850M, assembly GCF_037389295.1. Taxonomy (NCBI): domain Archaea; kingdom Thermoproteati; phylum Thermoproteota; class Thermoprotei; order Sulfolobales; family Sulfolobaceae; genus Stygiolobus; species Stygiolobus sp. RP850M. Next base: position 14,392 of record NZ_JBBHKU010000068.1, read on the forward strand.
TCTGGACATGAAGAGCCTTAGACTAGATAGAATACGTATCGAAAGGAGCAGCCAATGTGAAGCTTGTTCAAAGGGCCAATATGTGTATCTTAACTCAAGGCTTGAAGTGAGCTGTGGTATAAAGAGACTAAGAACTTCCGAAGGATATATGTCTAAAAATCAGGGTGTAAAAACTGAGAAAGTGAAGGACGGATTTATTATTTGTTATCCTGACGGAAAATGTTTTAAAAAAGTTTCTCGCTAATGAAGGCGTGGATAAAAAATTAGTATTAGTCATACTTCTTCCAATCATAATCATAGGAGTATATTCTGAAATATTCAAGATTGATATTCTAAATATATTCTTGAAGTTGGATCCTTATTTCGTGATATTCTTCTTTGTGGCTTATCTCACCCAAATTTTAATAGTCTCTTTAAGGGACTCGAGGATAACAGGAATAGATTTCTATACCGCGTTTAAAGCAAGAATATTTGCAAACAGTGTAAGTCTTATAATTCCAGGAGCAATGGGTCCTGATCTAGCCAGAGCTGTAATTTATATCAGGAAAGGGGTAAGTATCGATATAGCGTTTTCCCTCTCTCTTTTAGAATCATTTTATGACGTGAATGTAATAGCGGTAATGTTCTTAGTATTTATCTGGTTTAAGTTCTCAGCTTTCGAGATAATTTTGGTTCTTACAGCATTGGGAAACGTTTTACTTTGGATCTTTGGGATAGGATATATTTACGGTACATCGAACTATAACTTAAATAGAATAGAACAAAAGATATTTTCTATTAAATATCTTAAGCCCTTACAAGACGCTTACTTGAACGCTAAGGGTGAGATAAAAGAAAGGTTAAGCAACCCTTTCCTAACTATATCGTCGATGTTTCTCACAGTTCTTAGCTATGTAGTACAATCCTTGCCTTTTTATCTGGTTTCAAGGTCATTAATAGAATCACTATTGATTAATACTACTTATCAAGTCGCTTTATTAGTACCGATACCTTCTGCGGCAGGGATATCTGAGCTTGCATTAACCGCAATAGTTCCTCCTCTCTTAGTTCTCCAGATAAGAGTTCTTGAGCTACTATCATATTCTTTAGGCTTTGTTTATGTTAGGGAAATTAGTATTGATGAGATCAGAAAAGAGGTGAAGGAAGTTTGGAAAACTATCTAAAAGAGCCTAGTCCAGACAAACAAATAACGAGCGAAATCATAGCGTCTAAGGTAAGGTGTATTAAAGCTCCTTATAACCCAGACGCCATAATATTCTCGTTTTTAATTAGTAAGTATGCAAATAGCGAAGGTGATGAGTTTGCTCTAAGCATCAGGGGAGAATGCCCTATAAAATTAGAAATTGTCCCTTCTGGTAGAGTTATTACTATTTTCGACAAGCAGTATAACATAGGACAAACTTCATTTTCGTCATTGTTTCCCATATCAGTAGATGACTTAATTCCAATACTTACTGGTATGTTCTCGTCATTAGTCTTAGAAAGAAGACCTTTGACGGAATATGAACGTAACGTATTATCACAAATGGAAAATTTAGGAGTTTCAGTAGAGAAAAATATTAAGATACCTAACTATAAACACTTGCCATTATTTTCATCTTTAACAATGTCCATAGATCCGTATATACCGGATATGACTGGGAATAGAGAAGATACAATAAAGGCGTTAGACGAACTTGGAATCGAAGCTACGGATAAACTGGAGGATCTAGATGAGGCGAAACTGAACACACTTATGATGAGAATAGCTTCGAGTGTTATGAAGGTTAATCCAAAATTCGATAGAACAGACCTGATAACCGATAGAGTTTACTATATGGAGTACGATACTTTAGAATTGGCCTTTACGACCTTGTACTTTTTAGACGTTAGAGGGATTGGAGACCTATTTCAACTCGTTTATACACCGAACTATGCCGAGACTTTAATAACTAAGTTCAGGGACGACATGGCTAAGGGTTTTAAAATAAGCGGATTAACCGAGACCACACAGTATTACGTTGTGAATTCAACACTGAGGTCGCCGATACTACTTCAACTAATATTCATACAACAAGGCCGTGTCAGAAGAGATAAACCAATACTTATAAAGACTCAAGAGGGCTTATTTACAAGCAGATATTTCTACGTTAATTCTGGAAAAGAAGGGTTGATAAGAGTTGAAGATAAGTATAACTCTAAGGATTAGGACTTCGCAGCCTAATAATGTGGCAAAAATAGTTAATGTGGACAACATAAATATTCCCAGAGGGATGGAAATAAAAGTGGAGCCAACTGATGATGACTTAATCGTTATTGTGTCAATGAATATAGAGAAACCTAGAGACATCTTGACGTTAAAGAACACGGCTGACGAAATTATACAGCAGATAAACTTGGTAGAGAAGACCCTAAATAAGGTAAGGTAAACATTCAAGGGAAAGTTTTAAATTAGTAATAGACAGTGTGTAATTATGCCACTAAGACCTGGAAGATGTTACAGGCACTTCTCCGGCCCAGCTTATACGAGAAAGGAGTACATACCTGGAGTACCAATGCCTAAAATAACAAAATTCACTATGGGTAATCCCAATAATGATTACGATTACGAACTAAGACTAGTCAGTAGTGAGATAGGGCAAATAAGGCATAACGCTTTAGAAGCTGCACGTGTATTAGCGTTAAAGTATTTAACGAAGAAATTAGCCTCAGAAACGAACTTCTATTTAGTTGTTACTAAGTATCCCCACCATGTTTTAAGGGAAAACAAAATGATGGCCTTTGCAGGAGCGGACAGATTGCAGGACGGTATGAGGCTTTCATTCGGAAAGCCCATAGGTACAGCAGCTAGAATAGAAAGGTTAGGAGACCTCATAATGTTCGTAAAAGTTAAGAAGGAACACGTAGAGACAGCAAAACAAGCATTAAAGATGGCACAGTCCAAAATATCCATTAGGACTAAGATCGAGATCGTGCCGTTAAAGAAAGAGGCACCAGTACAGTGAATTATAACTTTGAGATAGAGAAAACCGTAAACGAAATAAAGAATAGAGGAGCAAAAAGAGTTCTTCTTCAGTTTCCGGAGGGCTTAAAACCTTTTTCATTACAAGTGGTTGAACAGCTAAAAGAAAAATTACCGAATATAGAATTTCTCATATCTACTGAACCCAGTTGGGGAGCATGTGATATAGCCGAAGACGAGGCTACTACGCTTAAAGTAGATCTAATAATTCACTATGGTCATACACCATATACTTGGTATTACCCTAAGTTCCCTACCGTGTTCATCGAAGTCAGAAGTAATCTTTATATAAGTGACCAACAAATAGCGAACTTAAAGTCCCTTCTTGAAGAAAAATATAAAGCGAGAAGAGTCTCTATAACTTCGACCATACAACATGTACACTTGATCAAGCAACTGGCTACAAAACTTCAGGGATTTAATGTGCTTGTAGGAAAACCCTCTTCTCCTTTTATGTATGACGGGCAAATACTGGGCTGTGATTATAAATCGGCTTTAAATGTAGAGGCTGACGTATATCTCAACATCTCAGGAGGACTATTTCACGCTTTAGGCGTAGGTCTTGCTACTGGAAAGCCTGTAATTAAGGTTGATCCTTATACCGGAAGAAATGAGGACTTAACTAGTGAAGTTTATAAAATCCTTAAGGTCAGATACGGAAAGATAATGAAAGCATTAGATGCAAAGACGTGGGTTATAATTCAGGGAGTGAAAACCGGTCAGAACAGACCTCTGATGGTTAAGTACCTTGAAAAGAAACTAAAAGAAAGAGGATATAAGGTATTCGTAATCACAAATAGGTCTTTGAGTAAGGACACCCTGAGAAACATAGACAATAATGAGGTCGATACGTTTGTCGTAACTTCTTGTCCTAGACTTCCTATCGACGATTTGTACGATTACGAGAAACCGGTTTTAACTCCGGGGGAAGCGAAAATGATTATATCTGGTAATTTAGATAAATATATATTCCCTTGGTGATGTGAGTGTTGAGAAAGCAAGGAGAATTATTGTTACCGGGAGACGAGTTAAATGTATTGGAAGAATTCGTCCCAGGCGAGGGGACTTACGACAAGGACGGAAAGGTCTACTCCAGTGTTGTTGGGAAAGCGTTTTACGATATGATAAATAGAAAGGTAAATTCGATTACCTTTAAGAGACCTGGAATTGTAATGATAAAAAAGGCTAAGTATGTGCTAGGAATTGTAGTTGGGCTTAAGGAAGACTCAGCCCTAGTAAACATTTACAGTATTGAGGACAAACAGACAGAGTCTATTACAGGTTACCTACATATTTCTCAGATAACTAACAAGTACTTAAACTCGATATCCGAAGCTGTTAAGGTCGGAGATATAATAAGGGCTAAGCCTTTGAACTCCACGATCCCTATAGCGTTAACTCTAAAACAGAGGGAACTGGGTGTTGTTTACGCTAAATGCTCGATATGCGGTACTAAAATGACTAAACATGACGAAGAACATTTAAGGTGCCCCAACTGTGGTAATATTGAGTCTAGGAAAATAGCTCTACTTCAGGTGAAGAAAGGTGGAAGTTAAGATCCTTAAGGAAACGGATGAGTATTTAGAAGTACAAATAGACGGTGAGGATCACACTTTGGGCAACCTACTAAAGGGTATGCTCTTAATGGTACCGGGAGTAAAGTTCGCCTCTTATACACAACCTCACCCTCTGATAGACAGTATAATAATAAAGACAATGACAGACGGAACTATAAAGCCAAGGGAGGCTTTGAAGAAGGCTATTGAACTCGCCGAGAGTTATGCTGACAAGTTCATTGAAGAGGTTAAGAGTATTGAAAAAGGAAACTAGAAAAGCGGTTGTCTCGTCTTATCAGGACAAGTTGTATATTGTATGTGTATTTAGAGGTTTTTTCTAGAAAAAATATTTTTCGGAGAAAGTAAAGAAGAGGTTATTAACTCCTTTAATTCATCAAGTGTTAAGGAGGAAGTTAAAACCTTTGTTGACAGCGGAGAAGAAGTCGAAATTTGTAACTCTTTGGCTGAGCAAATTGGAAGAAAATTAAATAAACTATGGTGTAAGTAGGTATTTCTATTGGTGAATTATGAAGTTCTGTCCCAAATGTGGCTCCATTATGGTTCCTAAGAAAGATGGAGGAAAGACTCTTTACAGATGTCCTAAGTGTGGTCATGAGGAAGTGGCGGGGCAACAATCAGTTAAGATAACCACGACGGTTAAGCACTCTATCAAGGAGAAAACGTTGGTCTTGGAGAGCGACGTTCCTCCTACTGGTGCACAAATAACTAAGGGTATTTCTTGCCCTGCTTGTGGTAATGACGAGGCTTATTTCTGGATTTTACAGACGAGAAGGGCTGACGAGCCTCCTACGAGATTTTACAAGTGTACCAAGTGTGGAAAAGTATGGCGTGAATACGAGTGAATTAACTACTGTGAATTGACACTCTAAGTTGATGACTTCTAGGGAATTCCTCATCGAAAATTCTCTTCAACAAGTTTTTCAGGTCTTCCTTCGATACATTCTCGTAAGTCGTCTTCTTAAATCCGCTTTCTACTATATTGAACGAGTCTTCTCTGATCTTTGTGATTTCTACCCAATGGTCTCCCTTAAAGCTTTCGATTCTCATTACTTTCCCTATTTCTAGTTTAATGACTTGACCGAAAACCAATTTATCTGCTGATTTTGCTGAAATCCATGGCATGTGATAAATATTCGATAAAAAGAATAATAAATGAACGGTAAGAATATTACTGATACTAATTATCACTAAAGGCTTAAATCGGGAGAGTTCAACTTGTTTTCGTTAACTAGTGATGGACGTTTTTGATTTGTACCATATAATATACCGAAAAACCTTTAAGTTATGTGAGACTCATGAATTATGAACTTGGACCCGTAGCTCAGCCAGGATAGAGCGCCGGCCTTCTATGGGGCCGGTAAGAGAGCCGGTGGTCCCGGGTTCAAATCCCGGCGGGTCCGCTATATCTCTCTATTTTAAACCGCATAATATGAACGTTTTTACCGACTAAGTATTGCGTAAATGTAAACGTTTAATAGAGTTAAATTAATTTTAGGAATATAAATACATACCCATTATTTTCTATTTAAGAATAGACATATAGTTTGCAAAATTCTTAAAAGAATTATTTTCACTATAATCAATTAATAATATGGTCAAAAGAATTGAATTTTGGTAAAAACTTAAAAGGAAACTCTATCAGAATACTTACGTAATGTTTCACATTTGGATAGTTAACATTGGTATTGTAATTATATCGCTGATTTTAGCATTACTGGTATCGTATGAGTTAGTATCTACTAGAAGTGCTGTAAGGAGCAGACTTACAGCAGTTCTTTTAGGATTAGGCATTATTCTGGTTATTCAGCAAATCTTACTTTTAGGCTCGTTCATGATGTGGTCTTCGGATTCAAATCCTATTTACGTTTACCCTTCACTTGGGATAGCAATTCTGAGCTTAATAGGTCTAATTATGATATATATCATAGTAAAAATATGATTTTTTCTTTAAACTCTTTTTCTCCTAAATCGGCAAACCTATTATTAAACTAATTACATACCCGGCTAATATGAAAGGAATAACTGGGACTCCCCAAATTACCCAAATTTCGTCATCTTCTTTAATTATTCCCTTATTCACATATTCCTGAAATTTCTTCCTCCACTCTGCATCGTCTTCATCTACAGAAAAAGTTGTCCTCAATGAGACATTACCTTTTTCATCGATCTGTGTTAGGGGGAAAAGAAACTTAGAATTGAGAAAATCCCTAACTTTAATCCTCTTTCCAGATATCATCAAGCTAAGTTTGGTGGTAAATGGTAGGTCTCCATTTATATGACCGAGATTTCTGATCACATTACCTAAGGCTGTTATTCCTATCAAGAGTGAGGCGTAGAGAAGGATTACTAAAGGTTCTATTCCCTCTTCTGAGAGTTTCGGAAAGAAAAAGGGATAGACTACGGCGTTACTTAAGGAAAGTATAACTGATAAGAAAAGATCAGCTCCTCCCATTAATGCCAGTCTGTAAAACACGTAAATCATAACGTTAGTGGTTATGACAGAGTATAAGTAGAGAAAGGGTATAACTAACTTATAATCGAAATATAAGAATAGTATTAACGGCGAGTAAATTAGCCAAACCTTGAGGTCTACCTCCCTGGTCTTGATGTCTAGAATCGATGTATGAATTAGCATTACCAGCGTTGACACTACCTGTATTAAGTATATTATATTCACGGCAGGAAGCCCTCCTCACACAGCCCTCTGCGAGGCAGTCAGAGGGCTAGATACCCCATCTGATTACATATAATAATCCCCTCTATTTAACTCTAATCCGAATGCACAGACGTCAGATATCGTTAATTTTATTCACTCTAAAATTTTATATCACTTAAACTCTTTATACCTAAATAGCCATGTTTGAATTAAGTAAGGAATTAGAAGAGTATAGGTATAAAATTAGAGAATATGCTCAGAAAACTGTTAGAGAATATGCTAAATATATGGACGATACCAACGAAGGCGGAGATAAAATACTGAAAGATTTAGCTGAAATGAACTTACTAGGCATTAAGGAGCCCACAAAGTATGGCGGTCTCGGTCTTGGGGAAGTGGCATTCGCAATAGCTACAGAGGAATTAGGAGCTGAGAGCGGAGGTGCTTCCCATTCTCTACATACCCAACACAACGCTTTACAACTCCTGATTTCAGTAGGAGGGGATTCAGCTCAAGAATGGATAGAGAAAGGAATAAAGGCAAAGGAGATATACGCCGTAGCATTAACAGAACCACAAGCCGGTTCTGATCTAGGTGCATTACAAACGACGGCGAAGCCTGATGGAGATGAGCTTGTCCTTAACGGCGAGAAAATATTCACTAGTGCCGCATCGTTCTCAACAAAGATGGTAGTATTAGCTAGGACTAGCGGAAATCCTGGAGACAGACAAGGAATATCCTTACTTCTTGTAGACTCCAAATTGCCCGGTGTTGAAATTCATAAGCTCGACCTAATGGGTATCAGAGGTGCTGGTGTGTCATATGTCAAGTTCAACAACGTTAGGATTCCGAAAGACAGTATAATAGGAAAAGAAGGTGATGCGTACAGAGGAGCCTTAAAGGCTTTGATGATCGGAAGAAATGGATATGCAGGAATTGCTGTGGGAATCGCAAGAGGAGCTTTAGATGAGGCAATCCAGAGGGCTCAGACCCGAAAGCAGTTCGGAAAGCCAATAATAGAGCAGGAGTGGATCGGCTTTAACCTAGCCGATGCTTACATAAAAGTTGAGGCTGCAAGGCTTCTAACCTGGAGAGCTGCCTCAATGTTTGATAAAGGATTAGAGGCACTTACAGAGGCTTCAATGGCTAAGTATTACGCTGCAGTAACTGCCACGGAGGTGACGAGACTAGCCCTTCATATATTTGGCGGTCACGGTCTTAACAGAGGGTCTAAAGTGGAGAGATTATATAGAGATGCTAAAATCATGGAGATCGCAGAAGGTACTAATGAGATGCAGCTAGTAGCTGTATCAAGGCTGTTCCAGCCAAAGAAATAAACAAGTAGAGGACTGTGAAATTAACCAAGAGCACCGGAGTCGCGTATTTCATAAATTCAAAGAAATTGAAACTTTTTCCTCCTCTTATTTCTGACGCTTCTGATATAATCACGTTACTAGCAGCTCCTAATATTGTAAAATTTCCGGCTATAGTACTACCTGCCGCTAAAGCTAACCAGTTTATTATACTAGCAACTCCTAGTTGTTGCATTTCTGGTATGTATATAGCTACTAATGGTACGTTACTTAGGATCTGACTCAAGGCTATACTTGATACCATTATAGTCAGCACATCTGTTGGAGGGGAATGAAGCGGTAAAGTAGATTGATTACTCCGCCTTGGAAGAGTCCCTCTGTGAATATAAAGAGTCCAATAAAGAAGAGAATAGTACTCCAATCTATTCTTTGGATTATGCTTCTCCTCTCTTTGCTCATAAAGAGAAGAATGGAGGAGGTAACTAATGAGCCTAAAACTATATCTATTCGCAATGCGCTTAAGGCGAGGAAGAGTAGTACAGTTATTATGAGCAATATTAATGACTGGTATGCCAGCCTTCTGTCCTTAATTTCTACCGGTTCTATATCGTCAATTACGACGTTCTTTAACTTATCCTTAAATAAGAAAACGATAACAAGATAAGATAAGATTAGGTTAACGAATGTCGGGACGATTAGTATTCCTATAAATATTAAGAAAAGGTACATGTGCCTCAAGTAGGATAAGTAAGTTCTGAGGGTTTCCCGTTGGCATCATAACGCTTCCAATTGTTACTCCGAAAGCCAGAGTATATAAGAAAGGGAGTTCGTCCATATTCATAGCTTTAGAGGCTTCTAACATGACTGGAGTCCAACTTGAGGCAACTCCGTCATTGGTCACAAGGTTAGAAAGGAGACCTAAGTAGAGAAATATAAAAAATATTATCTTCCTTGGTTGTCTATATTTCATTACTAATTTATATGCTAAATATCTCAGGAAACCCGAGATTTCAAGAGCTGAAGAAAAGGTGAAAATAGTTATAAGGAATATTATAACATCTAGATTGATACTAGAATAAGCTTGATCTACACTTATAACTCCCGTTACAATCATTAATACCCCACCAAAGAACATTGACGCCCAAGGGGGTATTTTCGTAATACTCCTTAGTGCTATCATCAAATATGTAAAAATCGCTATAAAGAGGGCTATAAACTCCATATGAAATATGAAAGGCGAAAGGATAATGAAATTAAGCCCTACATCTTTTAGGTTTATCACTCCTAGCTAAAAATATCGTGAAGTTATTCATAGGTCAGGCATTTATTGTTGCTGGGCTTACAATGCTCTCCCTTCTTTACCCTATCTCTTTATATGACGAGACACATTCGACAGCTTTACTCGGTCTTAGTATTACACTGAATAACTTAGCTGTTGCAGCAGGTTCCTATGTATGGGGACTTCTTTTAGACAAGAGTAAGGAGAGATACTTTTACACTATATTACTTCCACTAAGCGGTTTGTTGATTTCATTTATAATATTTAGGACACCATTCGGCCTCCTAGGCTACTCTTTAGTAGGGTTTTTCTCGGCACTTGATTCTCCTTTATACTCAATTATTCTCTTAGAGCAACTAACGCCTGAAATGATTGTTGTAGGCAATTCTAGACTTTCCCAACTATCATTAGTTGGGAATATAGCAGGTAGTATCCTTGGTGCGGTTTTACCTCATTTCGAAATTCCCTTAGTCTTATTTGCACTTGGTACTGCGATAAATGCGATAGTCATCCCGCGTTATAAGGGTGAAATAAGGGAGGATAAAAACGAGAGAATAAGAGAGTTTAAGATACTGCTAAAGCCCTTAATATCATTCTCCATGTTCAATCTTTCTGCTGAGATTTTCTACGTTATGTTCATTCCTCTCCTTACGATCTATAAAGTACCTTCTTGGACTTACTTTCTCTCATATACTGCATTGTACATTGTGGACGAGTACGTTTATTACAGATCACCTCAGATGGTAAAGGATAACGAGTTGTATTATGCTTTCTCAGTGATATCATTAAGGTCATCGATAGTTCTAGTGCTGGGATTCTTAGTGTTTTTCTCTATAAACTTATCCTACGGGATAATGCCAGTGTTTCTAGTATTTGGTTCTAGCTACCCTCTTTACAGTACAGCTTTCTTCTCACTTATGTTCAAGAACTTAAGTAAAAACAGAGGTGCTATAATAGGATTGTTTAACGCAGGGGAAAACTTAGCTAGTGCTGCTGGTAGTATACTTTCAGCCATCGTAAACCCTCATTCTATTTCACAAGCATATTTCATATCTTTCTTCGGTTTTGTAATCTCTTTCTTTATGTTTTATGATTACGTCAATAGTGTGAAAGTAGCTTCTTCCGCCTGAGTAAAGCCTCTTCGAAGATCCTTTTTTCCTTATCGTTTTGTGGCGTATGGGGTTTCAGCTTTACCGGTTTTCCAGAGTTGTCTATCCTGACGTAGTTAAAGTAGGCGGTAGTTACGTGTTCTTTACTCATGTTTTCGGGGTCCACCCTAATCACGTTTATAGTAGTCTCGAGGGAGGTGTTTCCCACGTAACTAATCCCAGCCCTCATTTCCAGAATGTCTCCCAATCTGACTGGAGTGTAAAAACTCATACTATTAGCAGAAACAGTGACTACTGTATCACCCTTTCCGTACCCCTCATAACCTATGTAGTTTAGACCTAAGGCTCCGCCCAAGTCGTCCATTACTTTAAGCATCTTTCCGGCGGATATTATCTTACCGTTATAAGTCATATCCGGGGTCACGTAGATTGTTGATACAAGTCTATAAGTCAGTCCCTCTGTTGGGTCGCTCACGTTATACCTTGAAGACGTGTCAACTTTTCTGTTTTTCCTTCTCTCCAATGCAATTTCGTACTTTTTCTTCTCTTCCTCATTATCAGGTTGTATTTTCTTATCAACAACTGTTGGTCTGAGTAGGTCGTCCACTTTAACGTAAACTCCAGTAGCTTCCACTAACGTTTCGTCCCCCTTTACCGCTCTCATACTTACTTCCATTGATGTATTCCCTACATAATCCGTTTCAGCTTCAACTGTTATTATGTCGCCTAAGAGGATAGGTTTCTTAAAGATGACATCGTCGAGAGAAGCCAGTACGGCTAATCCTTTAGCTACTTTCATCGCCGATAACATCCCTATGTCGACGAGAAAGTTCAGCATATCACCCCCGTGTAATCTGCCCATGTAATTTGTGTTTTCGTAATGAATGACTTTAATAGCCGTTACTTTGGTGTCAGAGATTTTTAAAAACTGCATCTGTTATCTCATCTACTACTTTCAAATACTTCTTATCAATTTTACTGTAATCTAACACATAGTCTCTTAGCTGATCTAGTATGTTCCTCCAATTATTCTTTATATTTTTAGCAACATCATCAGGTAAGCTCTCCAGTTCAACTCTCTTTTCAGATGCTGAGAAGAAGGGTAGATACTCGTCTTCGGATAAGCTTATTATAGCAAGCCCTTTTCTATCTAAGATATACTCGTGAGTCCCTTTTCTGGCCAAAGAAATCCCGATATCGTCCGTTGGTGGTATTAATTTCATCAGAGTTTTAAGGAATTCTATAACAGATTCTTTGTCTCCTTTAGTTTTCATTTTCTTTATGACTAATTCCAGCTCTCCCATCTCACGTCGCCTTTGACAAGTCGTAATGCCCAAGTGGTGGTGGAACTGGGACTTTTATCTTCACCTTTCCCTCCCTAAGCCAAGGGGAGATTAAATAGGCTACCCCGTTTTTCTCCCAGCTAAGAGTCTTAGCTTCACTTCTTGATAATCCCATTGCCTCAGCTACTTCAGCTTTTATCCTGAATATAACTTTTGTGTTTGCCAATTGGACAATAATATCAGATAAATCCGCAGGATTATGTGTTGAAAATATAAACCCTATCTTTCTCCTCCTCCCTAGTCTCATCATCATTGCTATTTTTCCAGCTACCCTCCTGACGTAGTTTGAGTCTTCTTCTCCTCCCTTTACGGAAGGGAAGAACTTATGAGCCTCATCAACGATGAGTATTATTCTATCCTTCAAGAGGCCGCTTTTCATTTGTTTTTCTCTGACATCAAATATCTTGTCGAGCATGTAGTAAGTAAGAATTTTCTGAGAGAAATCGTCTATTTCGCTATTATATAAGTCAAATACTAGAATTTTCTTACTATTGTTTAGGAGGATGTTCGATAAGGGCACCCTCTCGGCACCTACATCGAAAAGGCCAGTCTCCTTAAGTAGGTAAAGCCCCCTCAAGATGTTTTCCTTCGTGCTCTTATGAATGCTTATATGTTCAAGATCCTCTTTTTCGAAACCTTCAATGAGGTCTGAGAGTGATTCGTACTTTCTTCCTTCCCTCTTCATCAAGATCTTAAGGAACTGCATTGCTTGTTCTGAGAAGTATGGATTAAGCCTAGGTAGTATACGCCTAGCTTCCTTAAACCTGAAATAAAAAGGATAGATCTCGGTCTCAGCTTTCCACTCGCTATTTGATATTACTATTCTCCCCTTATCTACAGAAACGTAGAACGTATATCCTTTTCTCTCTAAGTATCTCACTATGGGTTCCACATACAACTTATAGTAGGCCGTGGTGATAGATAAGAGGTCTTTTTTACCGTTAGTGTATTTTTTCAACCACCTTTTTGTTACAGGGTAAATTATCCCGAGGTCTATACCAGTCATTCGTGAGTAGAGTGACTCGAACATGCTCACGCTCTGTTTCACAGTCTTAGTTGTTCTATCTGGAGGAAGAAAAATGTGGTAATAATCACCGGTAGCATCGAATATTAACGCTCTAGTATCATCGGCAGCCTTGTAAATCCCGGCTATTAAGTCCTTAACAAATGAGGTTTTCCCAGCTCCGGTAGTTCCCAAAAGTAGCATGTGATAATTTAGATCGTCTAAGCTTATTGCTACTTTGACTTGACTAGACGGGTTATCTAAGTAGCCGAGTTTCAATAGACCTCTGTTAGTGTCCAGAGATCTTTCTATTATTTCTGGTTGAGGGATTATGACGGGGGATTGAGGTTCTATTACTATGTCTGCAGCCTCAGGTTCTGTAGATTCTAATACGTTTACCTTGGTTAACATTTCGCACTTTACAACTACGTTTGAGATCAGTGAGCCAGGCTCTTCTTCACCAGTATCATTCGACGAGATTATTGGAGATTCTGAAAAAAGCAGGGACGAAACATCGCTCCTCTCATAACCAACGACCCTAAGTAATACGAAATACAAGGACTTAATGTCAACAGCACCTAATAACACCCCCATTTTGCCGAGGAATGGGTATTTATAATAAGTCGGGGCGTCTATTATTACATTAGTAATGTAATTCTCTTCATCAACTTTATTCGGGATACTTCTCGCTACTCTTCCGACTATGACTCCTAGGGTTATAGCTAGGGCTTTAGCCTTTTCTATCTTGTCTTTGATAGTGTTGGAAATGTCCTCAGACAACGTTTAGCACCTCGAACTTTCCTCTGAAGCTCTCTTGTAGTCCCATACGTTCAAGTGAGAATGCTATGTAACGTAATATTCCCGAAGAAAGTTCTTTTGCTGTTTTGTCGGCTAATGCTAAGACGATGGGTATACCGTCTAGTGTAAATTTTAGTGACGAGATTCCCTCTACCGCATCTCTAGTGAATGACTCAATTCTCAAAAAAGAGAACTTAGGAACGTATTTGTGTATCGGGTAAATTAAATAATTTACGTATATTTTAACTCCTTCAGTTACCTCCTTAATTAGAGGACCTACACTTAATGTAGGATAGGGAGGAGTGTAGTTAAACCTTACAAGTTGAAATAAGAAAGCCTCATCTGAGATGAACCCTCTAGGATCAACCTTATATTTCACTGATATTTCCTTGGCTTTGGAGGACAAGGATTTAACCAACAAGTCGGATTTATCGAGCCTCTTCACTACTCCTATGTAGTTTTGATCTAAGACTTTAACACGTTCTTTTATAATATTTTTTTTAACTTTTTCCGGTAGGAACGTATAAGAGGGAAAAAGAGGTCCATCTACGATAATTAATCCTTTGTTTTTCAACTTCTTCAAAGCTTCAGTTTCAAGGATCGCTCTCAACTCTGTTTCTACTCTCTCTGGCTCAGTTGTTGACTGAAAGGGTGTTCCGTCAAGGGAGACAGTAGTTACGTATTTTGATGAATATAAATATGCGTTTATACCCTTGGAGAAAGAAGAAGACGCAAGGGCTATAAAAGGCTTGTTTAAATCGAGGTTACTTATTCCGAAGAGTCCAGGGTAAGCGCCGTATAAGGGTTTGGATAACGAAGAAACCCCGAGTGTTACTATGCTGATTACTCCTCCTGCGGAAGTTAAACTTCTGCTACTGCTGTCAACAGCAAAGACTTCTCCGTTTAATTTCCTAGGTGTTATCTCTGTCAGGATATCATTAGAAGCTAAAGTAGCTGGGCCCTCAACTAAGGAGGGGTTTACGCTATATACATTAAAGTACTCCCTAATGTATTTTTGTATTACCTCGTCGAGTATTACAGTAAGTTCATAAGTATTACTCATGCTTTGATTAACTTAATTGACGAAATATTTAAATATGGCGTATTACCCATGGGTATTACCTCTTCTCAATCTTTCATTATCTTCCTTATTGCTACGATGACTGGATCCCATACTCTTGATATTGCCGGTAGGTAACCCATTTCTATGAAGAACGTATCTTCGATGGTAAACCCTTTCATGATTGCAGCTGCCATCATGTCGATTCTCCCTAGCACTTCTTCTTCGCCCACGATTTGAGCCCCTAGAATCCTCTTAGTTTCCTCGTCGGCTATGACTTTCACATGAATGTCTTTTGCACCGGGATAATACCTAGCTCTTGTCTTTCCGGTTATTGTAGCAGAAACTGGGTGAAACCCGTACTTTTTAGCTTCTTCTTCCTGAAGTCCTACCCTACCTATGTAATACTCCTTGTACTTCGTAATTTGTGTGTTAACGACACCGGGGAATTTCATCGGCTCTCCCCCAATATTACTACCAGCTACGTAACCCATCTTGTTAGCAACCGGAGCAAAAGGAACCCAGTAAGGCCTTCCCGTTACTATGTTAACGCTTTCTGTGTTATCACCTGCAGAGTAAACTTCTCTATAATTCGTTCTCATGTACTCGTCTACTTTTATTGCCCCTGTTGTTCCAAGTTGGATTTTGCCTTTTACCAGATCTACGTTAGGTTCTACTCCTATTGCTATGATAGTACCGTCCACCTCGTATTTTCCCTTATCTGTAATAATCAATCTTCCGCCTTGTTTGATCTCAGTAACTCCCTCTCCAAGTCTCAACTCAACGTCCCTTGAAATTCTTTCCGTGATGAGTTTTCCTAACTCTTGGTCTAGACTCTTATTTAACAAATACTCGCCACGATGTATGAGGAGTATTTTTTTATCCCTCTGTGTTAAAGCCTCTGCAGCTTCGACACCCAATATTCCTCCCCCTATTATTGCGATAGTGTTAAGAGACCACAGCTTTTGCCTTAAGCTCACAGCTTCGGCCGGGTGGTGAATATAGAACACTCTGTCGTTCCCTTCACTCGGCAGCCCTTTCGGCTTAGACCCAGTGCTTATAACTAAATAATCGTATTCACTTTTCATCTTACCGTCTTTTCCTTCGGCATACACGACTCTGGAACTCAGGTCTATCTCTGTCACTCTTGTATTGATTCTCACGTTGATTCTCCTGTTTTCAATAAAAAACTGGGGGGTGTACGTCATAAACAAGTTCTCGTCATCAAATAATCCTTCAACGAAATAAGGAATTCCGCAAGGGGCATGGCTTACCATTTTCGTAGCTTCGAAGACTTCTATCTCTATTTGTGGCTTTAATCTTCTAGCCCTACTTGAAGCACTCATCCCAGCTGCTCCGCCACCTATTACGACTAATTTCTCCATATTATCTATCAAATGAAGAAAGACCTTTTTATACTGTAGCTTGTAATATCATTTATGGAGAAAGCTCTACTCTTCGATAATTTGATTAAGAAGTTAGATGAATTAAGTGCAACATCCTTGTCATTTAACGAGAACGAGGTAGTTAAATTCCTAAAGGCTGAAACGAAGAAACAAAGGGACTTGCTAAAGAAGTTTGAGGATTCTATATCTTCACAGAAATGGGACGAAGCCCTTGCTAGTTTTATACTTTTAACCCAAAGGATCAACATAATATTTATTTACATATTTCAGCCGGCTAACATCTCGTTATTAACAACAGAGAGTAAGGTATCCCCTTACATAGAAGAGTATATCTCATTAGCTTCCTTAGTAATATCCTCAGGAATTTTAGAACTGAGACCAAATCTTAAGAAGATAGGAGTCGAAAGTATAAATGCCTCTATAACTGCAAACCCACCATCAATAAATCTTAGTATGGTGGTAAAAAGTGAATAACGTTTATGAGAGATGGGCTGACTTTTTCTCCGATGCACTAAACAGTCAGGTTCCTGAATTAGGAAACTCCGAAAAGTTAGCCTATTTCGGTATAGGAGGAAGCGGAATCCCTGGAGAAGTACTAAAACTTCTTCCCTTACCTGTCCCTTACGAGGTATTTAGGGGATATAAGGTAAAAGTAGACGAGAAGACTACAGTCTTTGCTGTGAGCTATTCCGGAAATACTACGGAGACACTCGTTGCATTGAAGGAGGCAGAAAGACAAGGAGTAAGAAAGTTAGTGATTATAACTAGCGGAGGAAAAATGTTAGAATATGCGAAAGCAAAAGGATATCCTTTTTTAATCCTTCCTAAAGGTCTTCAGACCAGGTTCGTATTCCCTTACATTTTCACTTATCTTATTAAACTAATAAACAACACTTTAGGTGTGGGGTATAAAGAAAGGGAGCTTTTAGAGGGAGTTACGGAGAGTCAAGCCAAGGTAAAAGAGATTGCAACTGACCTTGCTTCAAAAATTAAAGGTAAGATCCCAGTGTTTTACGCTTCTGATTTACTACCGATAGCTGAAAGGTTTAAGCAAGAGGTAAATGAGAACGCGAAATATCCAGCTTTCTTCTCTCAACTACCCGAAGCGAACCATAATGAAATAGAACTTTATTCTGAGAACTATCCATTTCAGTTTCAGCCAGTAGTTTTCCCTTCAGATATAATTGACGAGAAGACGGCTGAGCTAATCAATGCAATTATTATAAGACCGCTTTATTCTTCACCTTTAAAAATTATCTCAAGTATGTTTCTATTAGCTGGTTTTACATCGGTGAAATTGGCAGAACTTATGGGATTAAAGCCGGAGGAGTTAAGGTTAATTCCTAAAATAAGGGAGATAACATATAAGGCATTTGAAAGGGAGTTATCATGATTAAGATTTTCAACACTATGGGAAAAAAACTAGAGGAACTTCAAACAGTAGAACCGAATACAGTTAAGATGTACGTATGTGGTCCCACAGTTTATGACTACGTTCATATAGGTCACGGTAGGACTTTTGTAGCTTTCGATGCGATGGTAAGATACTTAAAGCTAAGGGGGTATAACGTAATAAGAGTCCAAAACATAACTGACATTGACGATAAGATAATTAAGAGAGCTCATGACACGGGTAAAGATTGGACTGAAATAGTAGACTTTTACCTAAAGGACTATATTGACGCTATGAGTCAGCTTAAAGTAGAAATAGATCAACATCCTAGGGTTTCAACTCATATTAAGGAGATAATCGAGTTCATCCAAGGGCTTATTGATAAGGGTCATGCATACGTAGCTCCCAGTGGTAGCGTGTATTTCGATGTTGATACTTTTCCCAGTTACGGTCTTTTATCGGGGACGAAAAAGGAGGAGTGGAATCAGGGAGAAGAATTCGTGAAAGAGAAGAGACACCCGTACGACTTCGCTGTGTGGAAAGCTTGGAAACCCGGTGAGCCTTATTGGGAGTCTCCATGGGGGAAGGGTAGACCGGGATGGCACATAGAGTGCTCTACAATGTCTACGAGGTATTTGGGAGAGCAGTTCGATATTCATGGTGGTGGGGTAGATCTAGTTTTCCCCCACCATGAAAACGAGAGGGCACAATCTGAAGCATTATTGGGCAAAACATGGGTAAAGTATTGGGTTCATGTGTCTTACCTCACCATCAATAAGGAGAAGATGAGTAAGTCTTTAAAGAACATTATTCCCTTGAACGAGGCAATCAAGAAATGGGGAACTAATACTCTCAGGTATTGGTTTTTGACAGCCAAGTACAGGAACACAATAGATTTTAGTGAGGACTCACTTTCCCAGGCATCCACATCCCTGAGGAGGTTAAAAGACGCAATGAGTGTATTAAGGGGGATCATAAAGGATGGACCAAAGTATTACTCCGATGACGAGCAAGTTAAATCCCAGAGAAAAATCATCAGCCTTATACAAAAGTTCCACGAAGCTCTTAGCGAAGACTTTGATACCGCAACAGCACTATCTTATATCCATGAAATAGCTACCATAGTGTTTAACGAGTTACAAACCTCAGAAGATTTCATGGGGGCTATGTTGGCCTTAGACGCGTTTAGGCAGTTTAACTATGTTTATGGTGTTATGGATGAAGAGTTTAATCTAGCTTACGACAATTTGAACAAGGTTATTGACGCTGTGGTCGAGGTCAGGAATATACTCAGGGCAAAGAAGATGTATGATCTTAGCGACCAGATCAGAGATGTATTAAGTAAAGCTGGGATAAAATTATTGGATTCGAAAGATAAGACCACGTGGAGGTTCGAATAAAAAGAATTTAAAGTTGCTACGTCATTACCTTATTATCTAAATCATTCCTCTTACCTTCATAGCATTTACTACTCTTTCAACAGCTAAGGCCATTGCAGCCATTCTGAGGTCTTGGTCTCCGAGTTTGTTATACATGCCATAAACACTGTTAAACGCTTTTTCCATTCTAGATACTATGAGTCTTTTAGCCTCTTCTTCTTCCATAATTTCTCCCATCTTGTTGTTTGCCCATTCCACGTAACTACCTACTACTCCTCCTGCGTTAGCTAAAATATCGGGGACTACTGGTATTCCTCTATTTTTCATAACTAGATCCGCATCAGCTGTCAGAGGTCCGTTAGCACCTTCAACTATCATTTTAGCCTTTATTTTATCAGCATTGAATTTATGAATTACGTTTTCCAGTGCAGCAGGTATTAGGATGTCACACTCTGAAGTAAGAAGCTCATCGTTTGTTACCTTTTTCCCAGTAGGATAGTTGATTACAGAGCCAGTCTTCTCCTTGGTTTCTATGATTTTATTAATATCAATTCCGTTAGGGTCTATTACCCCTCCCTTAGAGTCACTTACTCCTATAATTTTAGCTCCCATGTCTTGCAGGAATTTAGCAGTAAAACTACCGACATTTCCGAATCCTTGTATTATTACTCTTGCACCTTCTATACCACCTATAAACTTTGATGCAGCTTCTTTAGCCACGGTTGCTACACCTAATCCAGTACTGTAGTTTCTGGTCGCCAGTCCTCCTAACTCCACGGGCTTACCAGTAAAGGTAGCATAGTCAGCTTTTCCAGTTATTTTTATGTATTCATCTATGAACCACGCCATTGTTTGAGGATTTGTATTAACATCTGGGGCTGGGATATCTATGTCACTACCGATATACTTATACAAAGTATCAATATATCTTCTAGATAACATTTCCAATTCTTCTAATGAAAGTTTACCTGGATCGACCCTTATTCCTCCTTTTCCTCCACCGTAAGGTAATAAGAGAAGGGAGTTCTTCCATGTCATCATCATCGATAATGCGATAACTTCATCCTGAGTCACGTTAGGATGGTATCTGATTCCTCCTTTATATGGACCTAACGCACTATTGTGCTGGGATCTCCAACCTATAAAAGTCTTAACTTTGCCGTTCTTTCCCTTGATCTCTATCTTGACTTGAATAACCCTCTCTGGTTGAGATAATGTTTCTAAAACATCTTGTGGAAGTCCTAAAATTTCGCCTACTCTATATAGCTTTTTTACTTGTTGGTCATAAAGGTTAGAAGTAAGAGTGGTTTGAACAGCTTCTGTCATAACACTTCATGATTCTTTCTCTATTAGAAAATATATTTCTTTGCAATAGAGGCATATAAGCTTTTGATTATTAATGTAAAACATAAGTGATAAATCATTTGGTTTTAAAAATGATTAATACTTTATCTTTGTCTTAACACAACTATTAACGCTGAAATAACTACCGATATAATCACGGTGATTAGTATAGCGGTTGGCAGGTTTACAGGCTCATACGGTAATGTAGTATATAAGGGCTTAGTTAGAGTGGGATATTGAGAATCTAAACTTACGTATTGATTCGATACTAAACTGAACATTACTGTAATGTTCTTGAGACCTACGGAGTATACGCTTTGTCGTAATAACGTTCCATCGCTAGAGAAGTAGACGTAAAGTATTATTGATCCTTGCGGAACTGAAGAATTTTGATAATATTTATACAGATAGGCTTTTACGTCTGTACCATTAATGGTTTTGATATAAGTAGTGTTTATGAGCGTTAAGTTCACTCCCTTCCATATTATTGTACTATTACCTACATTATTTACGAAAGTCAGTTGCTCCTTATAGTATGGTGCAAAAACGGCGACGAAGTTAATTGGCTGAGGTATGTTTCCTAAGTTGGCCGGAACTACCAAACTTCCTTGCTGAGGATATAGTAAGTAGTTTATCTGGACTAAGTAGTCACCAACTTGATAGGGATAATATACCTCTAAATAGTATTCAGGCGTTAAGCTGTCAGTTTCAAAGTTGTTAACGTATTGAATATAAAGGTAAGGTTTCCCGATTCCTTTTAGAGAAGGAGCATTAAACGTTATATTAACGGGATTAGAGTAGGACACTAGCCACATTGTGATTTGCGAACCGTTTTCACTTGAATAACTTGTATTCGCAATAAGACCGTTTTTCAAAATTATGTAATATTGTGAATAAGTCTGGTTGAAATAGACTATATACGCTGACGCTGTCACATTCTTATTCATTATAGTAACGTTTTTGGGCCCCAAAAACTGGAGATCCCATCTCCCTTCAGTGGTGTTGAGTCCGTATGTGTTGTTAAATTCTAAGAAAGGTGGAATGAAAGGGTAATGAAGGGAGAACAATTCGCTAAATATATTAACGCTAAAGCTACCTGAACCACCAATCACATAGCTCATATTCTTAGTGAAATTACCGCTCACACTTACAGATAAAGTAGTATTCTCTATCGACGTGATTTCGTAATTAACACTAAAAATTGTAGTAACATTGGTTTTGTTCAGAGTCTTTTGAGCTACTACATGATAAGTCAAGTCTTTATATATTGTTAATGAAGGAATTTGGACTGTTTGGTAAGGTTCAGCTGTAGTAGCAATGCTTATGATAGCTATGGGGGCAAGAAGAATTAACGCGAGTAGAAGTACTAAATAACCTTTCATCACATTACACGAGTATACAGTATATATTAACTTTTATCCAAGAAAGAACTTTTAATCTCTATGAATTTGCCTAAGATAGCTGTCGGATGCGTGATATTTGACTCAGATAGGAAAGTATTACTAGTAAAGAGGAAACACCCACCTAATCAAGGCTCTTGGGCTGTTCCAGGAGGTAAGGTAAATTTTGGCGAGTTAATTGAGGGAGCGTTGAAAAGAGAGATGAGGGAAGAAATATCTGTAGAAGTGAGACCCAAAGAATTGATGGCTATCGTGGAAATTATTAAGGAGGGGTTCCATTATGTGATATTGGACTTCGTTTGTGAAATCACTAACGGTGAGGTAAAGGCTGGTTCTGATGCTGAGGATACAAGGTTTTTCTCTATAGACGAAATGAAAAAAATTTCTATAAGTCCAACTACATTAGAAATGATAGAGAAGTATTTAAAGGGGGAGAAGACCCCGTTGTGGATTGTAGAGCGAGAAAAATGAGGACTTTTTATCTTCTACAATTCTCCGTTTATCGTTGTATAGATTACATAGGCGATAGTAACAAGGGCAATTCCTATATTAATGACCCTCTCGAGCTTTTCTGGAACGTAGTGTAACGAGACACCCACAACAAACATTGCAATCGTTGATACTAGTATAAATAATGCTACATAAACAATTCCTATCAGAAGTGTAGTCTCTGAAGCTAGTACAGCCACAACTACCTTTGAAGGAGTTATTGCAAATGCTCCCTGCAGGACTCCCGAGCCTTTGGGTGATATTTCAAATTCCTTTCCTATGAGCTCTCCGTATATTAGGACAATTGCAAAGACAATAGCTATTATATCACCGGCTAGTATTCCGTAAAACTGGAAATGATTAAAAAGTAAGATTAACGGTATGGCAATTATTGCGAAACCAACACCGTGAGAAGCACCAAAAGCTAGATAATCCTTAGGACTGTTCATCATCCTCATGGTAACTATGTGGTCAGGCTCTAATGAGTGAGTTACAGCAAGAGTTATGACCAAACCCATAATGAGAAAGCTTAGAGGCATTTTTCTTAGCCTAAGAACCCATATAGTTCAAATTATTTAAGAGTTGGTGAGACAAATTCCCCTTTCTAGTAAGAAACGAGATGTTATAAGTACGTTTCCTAAATGTTTATATTTATATTAGATATAATAATTACAATGAGCTATCCTCCTCCAGGCTATCCTCCTTATGGTTCGGGCGGTTATCCGCCTACTGGGTACCCATCTAGTTATCCTCAACCTTCTGGCTATCCATACGGTGGAAATCCTCAATCCAATGCTATGTTCAATATGATGATGTGCATGCAGCCCATAGGGTTAGGCGGTAAGCAACAGATGATACCTATACAGAGACCTATTGATTTACAACCGGTTGTTCAACAAGTTGTAATGTACTTAATGGGGCAGGGTTTTCAAGTTTTTCCAATGGTAGGGCAGTATATGGCTGTCATTCAAGCACAACACTCTAGCTTCTTAGGGATGATCACCGACTCGAATAAAGCATACACAATTAGAATTTGCGAAGGCCCTAACATGATTATGGTAGAAACGGGTATGACTAACCTATTGCAAGATTTAATACCTTTAATAGGAAGTGCGGGAGTCGCAACAGTTTCGGATACGACTTTGCATAACTCTCTACTGACTTTAGCTGGTGGTGGGCTTACAGCTGTAGACGCCTACAATTTAGTAAAGGACTTAATGCAAGAAGACCAGATCATGAATACTATTATGATGGCTATTATGATGGCTCAGTCTTCAGCACCCCCTCAGCCCCCTTATCAACAACCTCCTTATCAGCAAAATCCTCAGCCTTATCCTCAGCAACCACCACAACCTCCTTATCAACAAAATCCTCCCAAACCAACTCAATCTCCTACATCTCAGCAATCCGTCAGCGCGTCCGCGGTGAACCAACCATCAAGCACCTCATCATCAGTGATTCAACCTTCTACGTCAGCCTCACAAGTCCAGCTACAAAAAGTAGTTACAAAGTGTTGGAAATGTGGTGCTGAAGTAGATTCTAACGCGAAGTTCTGTCCTAACTGTGGTGCATCGTTAACTCCAATAAAATGTCCTAAATGTGGTTACGTAAATTCACCTGGAGCCAAATTCTGTAGTAACTGTGGCTCTCCCTTACAGTAGTAACGACAGAATTTTCACATCTCCTTTTTAAGAGTAAGTAAATCCATCAGTGATACTGTCTCACCGATAACTATGACAGCAGGTGACTTTACTCCTTCCCTTTTTATAATTTTTGACAGCTCATTTAATGTACCAGTAAAAACTCTTTGCTGTTTAGTTGTACCTTTTTCAATTACAGCAACTTTCTCTTTTCCGCTTCTGACCTTCATTAACACTTTAGTTAACTCGTCTATTACGTGAATACCCATAAGTATAATTATGGTCCCTTTTCTTGGTATATATTCCTCTGAAATTAATCCGCCGTCTTTTGTCGTCCCCGTAATTACCGTGAAACCTGAAGAACTTTCCACTAGTCTGCTGGTGACTGGGATTCTTGCATATGTAGGAACAGCTATCGCGCTTGTTACTCCAGGTACTATCTCACATTTTATTCCGTGCCTTAAGACATAGATACATTCCTCCTCTCCTCGTCCAAAGACAAATGGATCTCCGCCTTTCAACCTTACGACTTTTTTTCCCTCTTTAGCTTTTCGAACCAACAACTCGTTTATATAATCTTGAAGTTTTGCGTCTCCTAACCCTTTCCCGACGTATATTAATTCCGCGTTCAGACCTTCTAATAACTCTTGTGGAACTAATCTATCGTATATTATTACATCTGCAATCTTTAAGATTTTCAATGCTTTGACCGTAATTAATTCAGGGTCTCCAGGTCCTGCACCGACTATGTAAACTATGCCGTTCATATGGCGTTTACTCTTTTAATGATATAAAAGCCGAATATTGCACCTTCAGGGAACTTTACGCCGTAAACCATTAGTAGGACGTAATTCACTACTTCTAGTTGAGGGACCCCGAATAATTGCGATGCTACATAAATCACAAAGAAATATAAAATGTCTCCTACAAAACCTAAGGAATAAAGTATAACCTTTTCTATGAATTTAAAAGACGAGATTACATATCCGATAAGGAAACCTCCTATTGCCATGCTCGTAAAAGAGAGAATGTAAAGAGGTTGAACTGTTTCCTCTAATACGAACAGCGTAGGTGCTAACCAAGGGATAATCATTAATATACCTATAATTACCCCCAATAGAGCGTATTTCCTCAAGAGAATAGCTGTAACCGGGGCTCTATCACCGTTCTCTTCTTCAATTATTTTATCTCTACTAACTGAGTTCAGGACATACCATCCTAATATACCTCCACCTATCACGGGACCTTGATAAGCTAATAATTTCTCAATAGGATCTCCGATAATGTATATTAACAGCGAGACTATCAGTATCGATATTGAAAGATATTTTGAGAATCTCAAATAATCCATTTCGTATCATAATATATTTTGTCCTCCAACCTAAAATTCATTATTAGGATTTATGGTAGATATACTTTATATATCACTTTATCTCCTTCGTCTTGTTTTGAAAGGATTTTAACTCCCTTATCTTTCATGGCTTCAGCCCACATTTCCACCTGGTCTGCCTGAACACCTTTAACAGCAATTATCTCTACTTCTTGATTACCACCCTCCGAAAGCCAAAACCTCATTATGGTAAGAGCAGGAGAACTAGAACCACACTTAGTATCGCTTTGCCTTAGATCTAAAGTCTTTGCCATCTAGTATATCATCTCTGAACTAATATTTAGGATCTTTTTATCATCCATAAAACAAATTCCATTCCAGTTTTCCCTTTTCATCTTTTCAATTATCGCAAGAATGACAGTAAGTGCGTTACAAAAAGCATCAGTACACTCAGTTAAGTAGATGTAGGTAAAGTCTATGAGTTGTTTGAGTCTTCTCTCTCTTTCACCTCCGCAATTCAAGAGTACTATTTGCCTACCTCTTGTAGAGAATATAGGAGAATGAAGAAATAGTTCGAATCTCTCGTAGTTTGCTGTCTCGCAGAAAATTTCGTTTAATTTTAAAGCTGAGTAGTAAGCTATACCGTAGTTTTCTCCTTGACCGACAAAGAATGGTTTTTCCCGTAGTTCAAAACTCTTAGCCTTAATGTAATCTTTAGGTATTTCAATACCGAAAAGTGAGTAGACAGCTGATAAGGGGTCGGACTTTCATTGAGGTTTCATGAATTTGTATTCGACCTCTCGTCCTCATTCCCCTTATTTCCCTCCTCATGCCGTCTACGGGAGCGGTAGTTAAACCACTCCCTTTGAGGACATGGGGAGTTTCATTGAGTACCTTCCTCCCCCTCACATTGCTCATCGAGTTCATAGTGGTACCCTCCGATTAATTTTTGTAAGTAAAGCTTATAAGCTTTACTTTAAATAATCAATCATGGTTCAAGTTACATTCCATTCAAAAATATTCTCAATGGGTCATGATAAATACGGAGACCCAAAATACGCAATATACGTTCCTAAGAGCATTCACGGGAAGATTAAGGGCTTGTTAGAAAAAGAGGTGATAGTAATTGTCATCCTACCAGATGATGAGGAATAGGATTATCTGTTCTAGGGAAGCCCTCGAAAACTTCCAATTCGTTACAGTGAACGGTAGAGTCTTATTTAGCGAGAAAGAAAGGCTCGTTAGGATCGCTAGGGCTTTCTCACAAGTAGTTAAGAGTGCTATTAGGCCATTGTTTGATGGAAAGAGTATTGATGAATTAACCAAGGAGTTCTATAACATCTTACCAAACTACGTTTACCTTGAAACTGCTTTGAAGCAAGCCAAGACAATAGTTGACGGTTTGTTGGAGAGAGAAGATGAAAAGGGCGAGATGATGCACGCTGAGGTCAAGAGGTTCTGGTTTGCCAGCAGAGGAAATAGAGCCGATAAGGGGAACAGAAATGTGAAGTTCCACGTTTTTCAAGACCACGTGGAAGTTAGAGTTTAAGACCCGTGGGGTAAGTGGGTTCACGGAAAGGCGTACTTAGGCAAGGAGTACTTACCATTACTTTCTGAGCTAGAGGAGTTATCTCGAAGGAAGGAGGAGGGTTACGGTGCTGTAATTAGTTTCAAGGATTACCCTATGATCCACCTCAAATCCCACTCTGGTTTTATTTAAAGCACTTCTCTTCGCTGAAACCTAATGGTTACGGTTTGATTGCCGGTTTTAATTTAAATAGTGACAGACTAAATGTTGTCGTTGTTAGCAAGGATGGTAAAGTTGTTACTAAGAAGACGTGGTGGTATTCAGATGTTACTAGACCGGGTTTTCCTAAGGGGAAAGCTATGGCTTTGCGTTTGAATGCTCTATCACAAGCTCTCAATTTCCTATCAAGGATTTGGTGTTGATTATGTTGCTTTTGAGGACTTATTTCTAGTTAAGAAGAGGAAGTTCACTGGGAGTAAGAGCGGTAATAGGAAGGTTTCGCGTTTTGCTAAGAAGCAGTTGTTAGTTCACGGTGTTATTAAATCGTTAAGGTTGGGTTTTAACGTTGTGTTAGTTAATCCAAAGGGTACTACAAATTCTGAGGATCACGACAAGGTGATGAGGGAGAAGGGTTTTGATAGGCATACAGCCTCTGCTTACTTAATAGCATTAAAGGGATTAGGAATGTTAAATGATATCAAATAACATAAACTTTACGGTTTATTGGAAACTGTCGTCAACGGCGTCGTATGGGTCCACGGCAATAGCTTTCTTACCTGTCTTTCTTTCCAAAGTGAGAGCTACCGCATAGGAGTCTCCGGCCCCTACTATAATTCCAGAGGTAATTTTTTGTTCAACTTCTATAGGGTGGAATTTCTTTACCTCGTCTTCTATTAGCTCAATGTAATTCATCAGTCTTATATTTTACCCTCCAGTATTTAATATCATGAAAACCATAGTAAGGGCTGGGATCGCCTTAGGTGCTGGTAAACCACTCAGAAAAGTTTACGTTGGTTTGCAAGACTCTAAAATAGATGTAGTATCTCATGATGAACTCACTGGTTATGAGGATGCAGAACTCGACATAGGGGGATGGGATAGAATTGTATCACCGGGTTTTATAACAATTCACACTTACTTGTCTCTTTATCCATTCAGATTTAGGATCTTCACCGGCAGGGAAAACGCTAATCTGCTTCTCTCTACTTTCTCATCTAACGATTCTTATTATTTCGCCTTGTTAGGGGCTTATCATCTCCTAAAACAAGGTGTCACTACAGTAGGATTTAGCGGTAATCATCTAGATATAGTAGCTAGAGCAGTATCGGAGGTGGGTTTAAGACCGATTATAATAGTTTCCGTTGGTTGTAGTAATTCGCCTAGCGACTGGGAAAAAGAGTTCAGGACATTGTTCAATAGATGGTCTCATAAAGGAGCCAATAATGTAATCCTGAAAGTTTGTGATCAGTCCTTACTGAGGGACGCAGTTGAACTGGCTAAGGAAAACGAAATTGCCGTGCTTGTTGATAACAAGGTGTATCTCACAGAGGACATAGATTACGACCAAATAATAGGGTTGGGCGGCGGATCAAGGTTAGATCTAGACGTAATAAGAAAGAAGCGCTTTAAGTTGTCATTTACACCCTCTTATGAGGTATCTAAGTTTCCCTTAAGCGAGTATAAACCATCTGTATCACTAGACCTTGTACCCTCATTTGACATTCGCCACGAGTTGGCTTATACGTCTACCAGGCTTTTACTTACAGCTGAAGAGGCTTTCCATTCTATGACTGATTGGGGTTATTCTCAACTCAAAATGAACTCGGGAGTCCTGAACTCAGGTTATACTGCCGATTTAGTTATATTCCAATACTCTGAGCCTCCGGCATTTCCTTTGGACATAGTATCTCCTTATGAGACCCTGATGTACTCGAGTTATTCATTAGAGACCGTGATAGTGAACGGTGAACCCGTGTTAGACGGGGGTTTACCATTAAACGTGGGATTAAAGGACGTCGAAGAGGGCGTCAGGAGGTTAGAGGAAATTGATAGAAAAACTGGCGAAAGAACTAGGTCTCTGGAAAAAGGTTGAGATAGTAGGAGACATCGCCATAATCGGAATCCCTTTCGACAAAGACGTAGAAGAAGTAAGAAAGTTAGCGGAAGTAATTCTCGAAAAAATCCCTTACGTTAAGTCGGTGTGGGGGAAGTATAGGGATATAAGCGGGGACTTCAGGCTTTCAACGACAGTTCACTTAGCCGGTGAAAAAAAGAGTGAGACGATTTACAAAGAGTACGGGTGTAAGTTCTTCCTAGACATAAGCAAGGTTTTTTACTCATCTAAACTTTCCTACGAGCACATAAGGGTCGCTAGACTTGTAAGGAGAGGGGAAGTCATCATCAATATGTTCTCAGGGTATGGACCGTTTTCAATACTTTCTTACGTTATGGGTGGTGCCTCAACTGTCTATTCTATTGACATTAATCCTTTTGCTTATTATTATATGATGGCTAACGTGGATCTGAACAAGGCTTTCGGGGTTATTCCTATTTACGGAGACGCTTTTAAGAAAATGGACTATCTCCCGTATAATGTCGATAGAATATTGGCTCCTCTCCCAGAGAAGGCTGAAGAAGCTTACGAGGTAGCTATGCCTCATTTGAAGGCAGGTGGGATATTGCACTTATACACTGAAATAGAGGGCAACGACCCAGTTAGTCTGGCAAAGAGTGAATACCCAAACGTAGTCTTTGCTAGGATTGTAAGGAGTGTGAAACCAAAAGTTTATCATGTAGTTGTTGACATTAAAAAGTAATTAAGGACTCTATGGTAGACATCTATACAATAATGTTATTAGGATATGAAGTGTCCCAAAAGAAGCGCGTTAATCTGGGAGTCTACACGCTAAAATTTCATCGTAAGAAGGGAAAGACACCCGAAGATTATCTATATATAGTAACCTTGTTAAAAGAGGGAAAAGTGGTCGAGTCGGGTATTTTCGGTGATTACCAAAATGCCGTTATTTACGCCGGTCAGATCTTCATGCGTTTTCGTTGAATGCTTTTATATAAAGTAATAGTTAGGATAGTTTGAGCAAATTGATCAGGGATGAAGTACTGGAAATACTAAAATCCGGAAAAGTAGACTATGTAAGGGTAGTCTTCGTTGATATTTTAGGAAATGTAAGAGGAAGATCTTTAAGGAGGGCAGAGTTCGAAAAGGTATTAGAGGGAAAGGGGGTCGAGTATTCTGAGTCATTACTGTTTCTCGACTATAGGGATACACCGATAAAACACATATATGGTGATATGTTCGCGCAGCCCGACATCTCAACCTTTGCTATTATTCCCTACTTAGAAAGGACGGGTAGAGTAATGAGCTATTTGACTGAAAGTGACGGCTCTCCTCATAACCTTTGCACAAGGTCTCTCCTTAATCGTTCCATGGAGAAGTTGATGGAAAGTGGAATAAAGCTGGAAGTAGCCTTTGAACCTACCTTTTACCTTATAAACTTCAAGGACGGAAAACCTTTACCGGCAGATGAAGCAAGAGCGTTCTCTCTTGAAGGGCTTATGGAACAACAGAGTTTCTTAAGGGATTTAATTAAGAATCTTGAGAGTGTCAATACTCAGGTTCAATACATCAATAAACACTATGGACCGGGTCAATACGAAATTACCTTCGCGATGTCAAATGCATTAACAGCTTCTGACTCTTTAGTTACTGCTAGAGAAATAATACGCGACACCGCAAGGTATTATAAGTTGTACTCCACCTTCATGCCAAAGCCCTTTAGGAATTACCCGAGTAGCAGTATGGACGTTTACATTAAGCTCTTGGATTTAACTGGGAGGCCCATTGGTATCGACGTTAACGACCCGAAAGGATTGGGGTTGAGCAAGACTTTCTACAACTTTTTGGCAGGTATACTTGATCATATAGGCTCAATAATGGCTATTGCAGCCCCCACTGTCAACTCGTATAAGAGATTTAAAGAGATAGTTACACCGACAATCGCAGGCATAGGAAACGAGAGACACTACATAATAAGGATCCCGTCAACGTATAAGGATTATGGGGTAATCGAGTTCAGATTGGCAGATCCCCTAGCAAATCCATATTTACTTCTATCCGCGATCATTCATGCGGGCCTAGATGGAATAGAAAGAGGTTTGGATATAGATGTTAATTACAGCGTAGTAACCTTACCGACGAGTTTAAGGGGGGCTATTAACAGCCTAGATCGTGACACCAAGTTAAAATATGCACTGGGTCAAGACCTTATTAACACGTTTATAGAGATTAAAAGGAAGGAGTTAGATGATTACGAGAACGAGATAACAGATTGGGAGATAGCAGCATATCTTAAGTCGGGATGGTAAATGAAGGCGGCTGTTTTTTTAGAAAAAGGTAGGCCCCTTCAAATAATGGACGTGCCTGAGCCGAAATTGAACCCTGGTGAAGTCCTTTTAAGAGTTAAGGCTTCTGGGCTCTGCCACGGCGATATTCACTTAATTTTCGGTGAATGGGAGAACGACGTAGCCGTGAGGACTCCCGTCATCTTGGGGCATGAAATAGTAGGTGAGGTTGTGGAAGGAGGTAACAAGTTCAAGAGAGGGGATCAAGTTCTCGTATACAGCTCGATAGGCTGCGGTAGGTGTAAATACTGTAGAAGGGGAGATAGGCAGTTTTGTGAGTCCGTGAGAGTCATAGGTGTTCATACGGACGGAGGGTTTGCAGAATATGTAAAAGTTCCCTCTGAGGAGTACTTATTCAAAGTAAGCGGGAATTACATATCCGCAGCACCTTTAGCTGATGCCGGAATAACTGCCTATAATGCCACGAAAGGGATAGGGGAAGGAGATAGAGTATTGGTGATAGGGGTAGGATCCGTAGCTTTGCTGGCTATCCAACTACTTAAGATGAAAAACGCTGAGGTTACCGTAATAGGGAGGAATTTGGTAAGGTTGAGTAAGGCGGAGAGTTTAGGAGCCGACGAGGTACTAGCGATGAAAAAGAAAGACCCTCCATTCTCTCCAGTAGCCGGAAAGAAATTCGACTATGTACTGGATTTCGTAGGAAACGATCAAACGCTCGAAGATGCCCCTTGGTTATTAAGCAGAGAAGGGGAATTAAGAATAATCGGTGAATACGGTGGTCATTTACAAATCCCTGAACAACTAATAGTCTTAAGGGGGTTAAGGATAAGGGGAATATTATATGGTAATATGGATGATATGGTTGAGGTAATTAAGCTATTTGAAGCTGGAAAGCTCAAAACTTTATCGGTTCCCTATAAGCTTGAGGAAATTAATGAGGCAATAAACGATCTTTTAGAGGAGAGAATAGTTGGAAGGGCTGTTATTTTGCCTTAAATAAGTATGGTGATTCACCTATTATTTCAACGCTTACGTTTAGAAACTTCTTTATTATTTCGGCATTAGTCCTTGCATGTTGAGTTAAGTATGATGATGTATACTCTCCACCGTATAGTGAAGCGTAAAGCATTAACATATCTCCCATATGACTGTCGGTTGCAGCACCAGTCTTCAACTCTTTAACTAGGAGCTCTGCAGCCTCCTCTCCTACAACCTCTGCTCTCTTTCCTCTTTCCCCTAAAGAGTCTGCACCAATAATACTATTCTCTCCTATCGCACTGAGGGTTATCCCACTCCCCTTACTAGTTTCATTCTCTCTTATGTCTAAGTCGATCGAGACCTCAACTCCCAGTTTGGCAAGAATTGATATTGCTGAAGTTTTCTGCCTTTCAGCTATATGAGATGGGAGTGAGGACACATGTGAAATTCCTATTATCCTTATCAGTTTTCCGAAGGTATTTATAGAAAAGGAT
Organism: Stygiolobus sp. RP850M; assembly: GCF_037389295.1. Classification (NCBI taxonomy): domain Archaea; kingdom Thermoproteati; phylum Thermoproteota; class Thermoprotei; order Sulfolobales; family Sulfolobaceae; genus Stygiolobus; species Stygiolobus sp. RP850M. The sequence goes on from NZ_JBBHKU010000068.1 coordinate 47,292, forward strand.
GTAGGATCAGCCTTAAAGTTCTTTATTATAACCTCACCACCCCCCTCTGGGTAATGACCTCTTTTGACAACGTTAATGTCTCCTCTTATTCCTATTTTGGTAAGTAATGGCAGGAACACAAGCCTTATATAGTCGATGGTAGGAGACTTAGGTACATCTGTCCCTCCGATTAGCCTTATCTCTATTTTTCTGTTAAGGATGATTGGCAAGACTGTTTGAAGCACTAGGGTAACGCTTCCAGCAGTGCCTATATTGAATGTGAAGTGTCCTGATTCAACAATATCCTGAGGCTCAAAAATGAGTTCAGTTGAACCCACGACGTCTCCCTTGGTCTTAGCGCTGGTCAAAGCCTTAACAGCTTCTACAGCTGTCAAGTGTTGTCTCTGTAACCCAGGTTTCTGTCTTTTAGCTCTAATGTTGTAGATCCTAAAAGGTTTTTTTGTTAGAGCCGAAAGTGTCAATGATGTTCTGAGTATTTGACCCCCACCTTCACCGTAAGAGCCGTCTATCTCGATCATTGCTATGGTGATAAAAATGAAAGTGAGAATAAAATCTGTCGTTAAAATCGTAAGCATAGAGGAGTTAATAGTTATACCTATGTCCCGTAACGGTGACTTCGTAGAGGCTTTAAACTTTTACGAAGACGTTCCTGGAGGTAGGGCAGGAAGGTTGGTAGTTATTCACGATAAGTACGGTGAAATAAGTGACGAGCCCGTAGTCATAGCGATAAGAGGTGAGAAAGCTTATTTAGAGGCTAATAATATAGAAGAAGATTTTGATAAGATCAGGAGGGTAATCCCTCTAGAAAAGGTCGTTAAGGGTAATGTGGTGCCTTTTTACGTAAACATTCAAGTACTTAAAGAAGTAGATACTAACAGTAGGGGGGTTAGAGGGTTTGTGAACTACCTATCGAAGTATGGTAACGTAAATTTCAGTGTATTAAAGGGTATTGTTTCCTTAGAAGAACTGGTCTAACCCTCTGGTCTTAATCACGTCATCTAACCTAACTCCTATTCTACGTATTTTTCTATCGTCCTCCTCGAGGATCTGTTTGAGTAGTTCGAACGCTTTTTCATATGCGTTTTCCTTACTGATCCCATGTTTGAACTTCTTTCCTTTACTTACGATTTCTAAGTCCTCCATTATTGCCACAACCGTTATCTTCATAGGTACGCCTTGAACTTTGCTATAAGCCTCGTCTACAGCTCTCTTAAGGTGAGGTAGTATTACTTCGGGCTTTCTCGTATTATACGGTAATGTTAAAATCCTACCGTGAGGCTTTTTGGTCTTGTCCTCTACCGGTTCGTTGTATCTGTTCTGAGCCAATTTGACCAAATAAGTTGCCTTAGACCTACCTATTTCCCTTTCTAACTTCATGAAGTCAAAGTTCAAGACATTCACTAACTTATTAACCCTCATTTCTTTCAGTTTGTCAGCCAAAATCTTTCCTATCCCCGGTATTTCGTCAATGTCCAAGCTTTGGAGGAAAGACTGAACGTCCTCTGGCTTTAGCACGGCTAACCCGTTCGGTTTATTCTTATCAGCTATTATTTTAGCCAATACCTTATTAGGGGCAATTCCTATCGTCACTGTCAGTTTTTCCTTCTCAAATATCTCCTCTTTTATTTTCTTACCTAGGGCGTAAGCTTCATCAAAGTCCTTTACTTTATCTGTTATATCTAAGTATGCTTCGTCAATACTCGCTATTTCGAGCTTTGAGGTGTATTTCCTGAGTATTCCGTTCATAATCCTATTAGAAACTTCTTGGTAGACCTCCTTCCTCATGGGTAAAAATATAGCGGAAGGAGCTAACTCCATCGCCTTAATTATTGGTATCCCAGCCTTTACTCCCAGTTTTCTAGCTTCGTAATTAGCTGTAGCCACAGCACCACTGGTCTTAGTCCTCCCAGAGTAAACACAGACAATTACCGGCTTGCCCTTATACTGGGGGTTCAGTACCTCTTCTACTTGGGCGAAAAAGTAGTCAAAGTCCACGAAGAGCACAATCATTTACAATATACACTTGGAGTGTAAGATTTTAATGCATTTAGGATCTCGCTTAGAGTGGGAGAGGATGTTCCTCCTAATTTGGTTATTTTTAACGCTGAAGAAGTTACTGCGAGCCTTAACGACTCCTCCAGACTATAACCCTCCATATACGCATAATTAAATGTTGCATCAAATACGTCTCCTGCACCAGTAGTATCAATTACATGATCTACTTTATAAGCCTCTACCTCACACTCCTTATCTTGGGATATTACCCTAGCACCTTTTTCACCCATTTTTATTACGATTAAGTTCACTTTCCGCAAATTGTTTATGTTTACGGAGTTGCTCTCCTTCTCGTTTAGGTAGAGTATATCTACGTCCAGTTCAGAATTAAGTTTTCCACTGTTTGGCCCTGGGTCATAGCTGATTAACTTCGAGCTAGGGTCTCTGATTACGATTTCAGGAGGTACGGAGGCGAAGTGAATCACATCAAACATCCCGAAGTACTTTCTCACGTCTTCATTTGATAGAAGTAACGAAGAGCCTAACTTCCTAACAATTGAGACTTTTCCATCACTCCTCAGAAGAATTAAAGCCATACTTTGTGGTGCATTTACCTCTTCTACATAATCCAAGCCCACACCGGTTTCCGCAAGTTTTTCGAGTATAGGTCTTATGACAAGTGAGTCCTTCCCTACTTTGGCTAAAATCTTAACGCTATGACCTAGTTTATTAACCGCTGTAGCGTAATTTACAGCCGCACCCCCGGGCTGTATTTCAAGAATGTCGGTGCTAAGAGGTTCGTCAGGCTGAGGAAATCGATCTAACTTTACTATTACATCTATGTTAATTCTACCAACTGAAAGATGTATGGGTTTCAACATATAACACCTCAGATAGCCGCCACGTCTTCACTACTCTGACCCAAAAGTCTTCATCACCAGTAGTAAAGAGTATTCCTTAAATAAATCTACTAGCTATCTCGCTTAAAAGATAAACCGTTTGAGGACATATAAATTAGTATAGTTTGGCATATTAACTATAGCAAGATTTTAAATAGATATGGTATTTCATTACTTGTGTATCCTCCCAAGATAGGTTATGTAATCCCCGATAGTATAGAGGAAGCGATAGAGTTCTTAGAACAACATGAAGATGCAAGACCTTTAGCTGGCGGACATAGTTTAATACCCGCTTTAAAGCTCAGGATTATAAGACCTTCTTATATAGTGGAAATAAGGAGATTTCAACAACTTAACTATGTGAAAAGAGAAGGAAATATCTATAAAATAGGTGCATTAACGACCCATTACGACATGATAAAATCCAATGTACCGCTACTAAGTGATGCGGCAAAAACGATCGGAGACCCCCAAGTTAGGAATATGGGAACAATAGGTGGTGTTATATCACACCTAGACCCAGCGGCAGATTACCCTGCTTCTTTGATAGCAATGGACGCTAAGGTCTTGATAAGAAGCAAGAAAGGTCAGAGATTAGTTGATTTTAAGGACTTCGCAAAAGACATGTTTACACCAGATTTAAACCCTGGAGAACTTGTGACAGAAATACAAGTTCCAGCTTTTGATGGTTACAAGTTTTCATATCAAAAGCTAGAAAGAAGGGCTGGTGATTACGCAATAGTAGGTGTTGCGGTCCTTCTGAAGGTAAACGGAAGTAGAGTCGAAGATGCAAGAATAGGCTTAACTGCTGTAAACAATGTAGCAGTTAGAGCAAAGGGTGCAGAAGAAGAGTTAATAGGGAAGGAACTCACTGAAGAAGTAGTCGAGAAAGCATCGACAAGGGCTATGGAGAGCGCAAACCCAACTTCGGATATAAGGGGATCAGCTGAGTATAAGAAAAAGATGGTTAAGGTATTAGTTAAGAGGGGTATAAATCAAGCTTTAGGAGGTGTTCGTAAATGAAGATAATAGAGAAAGACCAAAAGGCTAAGATAACTTTGAAGGTAAACGGAGAAGTTCACGAGGTGGAGGTAGAGCCCAGAAGACTATTGGTACACGTTTTAAGAGACTTAGGATATACAAGCGTTCATGTCGGATGTGATACTTCTAATTGCGGGGCATGTACTGTAATAATGAACGGAAGATCCGTTAAGTCATGCACAGTTCTGGCAGTAGAGGCTGAAGGTGCTGATATACTAACTGTCGAAGGTCTTAGCAAAGACGGGAAGCTACATCCGATACAAGAGGCATTCTGGGACAATCACGGTTTACAGTGCGGTTACTGTACTCCGGGTATGATAATGGAGGCTTACTGGTTACTCAAAGAGAATCCCAACCCGTCAGAGGAGGATATTAGAGAAGGTATATCGGGTAACTTATGCAGGTGTACAGGTTACCAAAACATAGTAAAAGCTATTAAGGATGCTTCTTTGAGGTTAAATCAGAAGGAGTATCCACGTCAATGAGGACTTCTTCACCACTCTCAACGTAACAGATTTTTTTGACCTTATCCATTATAGCCCTAGCTCCTATATCTCCCTCCAGATTCATGATCAGGGGAAAAGTCCTTTTGTGTAATAGTACTGGGTTCCCTCTAACTCCTTTGTGTGTAGGTACTACCATATCACAGTCCACAGTGAATGATTGGATTATCTTATTTACGGTATCCCTAGTAATAAACGGCATATCCCCAAGGAGTATAATAACTCCATCATAGTCTTGAAAGAACCTTATCCCGAGTTTTAATGAAGTAGACATTCCCTTATTCCAATAAGGGTTGTACAATACTACTTGGTCTTCCAATATTCTCATCAACTCTTGGTAGTATTTCCCCACTACAATTACTTTCTCTATTCCTTCAACAGCACTTATTACCCTTCTAATAATAGGCACTCCGTAAACTTCCTTAATTAGTTTATTAGAACCAAACCTATTAGCCTCACCTGCAGCTAGAATTACAGCCCCGATTCTCATAAATACTTCTACTCAAAATACCTATTTATGAAGTATGAAGGAGAAGTTCCGGTTCAGGTAAGTGCTGAAGAGCTTTGGAATTTCGTGACAAAACCAGAAAGCATGGCTTCTTGCTTCCCCGGGATAAAGAGTTTAACCAAGGAAGGTGACGAGTATAGAGTAGTAGGAACAGCTGGAATAGGTTTCATAAAAGGGGAGTATAAGGCGTTAGTTCGTTTTGTTAACATAGACAATGCTAAGAAAACCCTTAGCTTAATCGCAAAAGGAAATGGGTTAAACAGTAACGTAGATATTAATGCAATCTTACAAGTTTTAGATAATCCAGTTAGGCTAAAGTATTCTGCTGATGTAAAAGTCGGAGGTGTTCTTGCCTCGATAGGAGCGAGATTAATGGATTCAGCTGTAGGTAAGATAGTTAACGACTTGTTTGAGTGCGTGAAAACTAAGGTGAAGTAATTGGAGATTAGCGGAGAGGTGAAAATAAAGAACGTGGATAAAGCAAAAGAGTTCCTCAGTTCTTATCAGAACTTAATTAATTGTATTCCAGGTATAACTGAAATAAAAGGAAAAGAATTTACCGTAAGAGCAAAGATTGGTTTTTTGACAGTAGAGACTAAGGCTCAGGTGAAGTCCTTTGAGTTTAGGGATAATGAGTCTGTGTCTGTTATCGAAGTTAAAGGAGTTGGAGTAACCTCTACGATTACCAGTCGAGTCAAGGTTGACAATGACAAACTAATATATAAAATAGAATATGATGTGCAAGTTACTATTAAAGGCTTGGAGAAACTTGTAGAGAAGCAAGCACATAAAATTGCAGAGGACATAATAACATGTACTAAACAAAGAATAGACGAATAATCACTCTAGTAACTCGGTTATTATCCCGAGACCTCTAGTCCTACCTTCTCTAAAAACGAATATCTGCCCCTTCTCTATGTATTCCGGCCTATATAGGAACTCCATCACCACTTCTGTTGTGTCACCAGTCCTAAGATATCTCGAGGATATTTCACGGAATTTCACTGCTTGTCTAATTGTGTATAGATGCAAGGTAGCTACATATCCCTCCTTAATTGTAGTCGGGTGATGGAGTACTACTATTCTAGCCCTAAACCTCTTATAGCTTTTGGGTTTTTCCACTGTTAGTACCATTCCTTTTCTCAGGTTCTCCTTATCCACTCCTTGAACTGCAAAAGTCGCTATACTTCCTGCGTTTACAGAGTCAACAAATACTCTGTTCAACTGAATCGACTTGATTTTAACTAGCTTAAACTCTCCCAGTTTAGTAGGACCTATATAACAACTATCATTTGTCTTTACGTTCCCCCTTATTACTGAACCCAGTACTACAGTTCCTACTCCGCTCACGTTATATATTTCGTCTATATAAACTAGAGGAGGCTGGCTATCATCACTTGTGACCTTGGGCTTTGGTGGTAGCATGTTCAGGAACCTACTCAGTATGTCGAGTCCCTTCCCGGTTACGTTTGACACTTTAAAGATCGGCACTACTCTCTTACTCCTCATGGCTAGGATAGCGTTTAATAAGTCCTCGTCGGATTCTACCTCCATAATGAGCCTGTTAATCCCTGGAATCTTAAGCACGTTCCTTATGTCATTTACTATATCTTGTACTCTCTTTTCGTCGTATTTGTCGATTTTTGTTATGACTATGAACACTGGGAACTTAAGTATTGATGCAATAGCTAAATGTTCTTTTCCCATGGCGGATAATCCGTCGTCAGTCCCCACTACGAGCATTACATAATCTACTTCGTATCCTAATAATCCCTTTAGAGTCGTTCTGAGGTACCTCTCGTGACCGCCTAGATCTATAAGTCTCACTATCTTCGTACTTTTTAACGTTATTTCCGCTTCGTCCAGAGGATCTCTCAAGTTCCAGTTAACAATTGTTCCCTTATCGTTAAATCCGAGAAGCCTTAAAGTAATTGAGGAAGTCCTCCCAGTCAAAACCTCGTGTACATGTCGGGCTACCATAGCCCTCAGTGTACCGTTACCATCATCAAGTTTTCCTAATACTAGTGCACCGGTCAAAGTACTCTTCCCGGCATTAACATGCCCCATTACTGCTACATTAACTTGGACGGGGATCTTATCCTTGAATAACCTTATGAGCACTTCTCCTATATATCGTCCTTTTTTTACTTCAACAATTCTCTTGTGTACTACTTTAGCATTAACTGCCGAAGCAATTTTGTCTAGAGTTTCAATGCTACTTTCTAAGTCCTCTTTACTTAACCCCAAAACGTCTCCATCATCGCTTACTCCGATTACGTAAAACGCTTCTCCTCCTCCTTCTTCAAGTCTGTATTTCATTTGTGTAGCGAGAGATTGTAATCTATTCTCGTCTTTACTATTTATTAAAAGTTTATACTCTATCTTACCGATCTCGTTCTCTTTAGGATACTTCATCCCACCACTTTTTACAAATAATAATTTGTATCCGAATAGATAAACTTTAATAAGATTAAAATGGAACCTCAATTACTCTATGAAGGAAAACATAAATGTCCCATATGCCATGCGGATCAAATGATCATCAGAGAGTATCTATATGAAGCACCCAATGTAGGTAAACTAGAACTGTCGTTTTGGGAATGTCAAAGTTGCGGTTACAGATTGAGAGATGTAAAACCACTAGAATTCTTGACACCAATTAAATTAGAGCTTAAAGTTGAAAAGGAAGAGGACTTAAGAACAATAGTTTACAGATCAGCTTTTGCGGACATTATAATCCCCGAGCTAGAAATTGAAGTTACCGCGGGTGAAGCATATCAAGGAGTCTTGACGACTATCGAGGGAATTTTAGAAATAATCCTTGATCAGTTGGGGGATAATTGTAAAGAAGAGAAATGTAAGAAGCTTGAGGATGCAAAAAATGGGAAAATCCCGTTTACCTTAATAATTAATGATGAAAGTGGTCTGAGCTTCATTCAATCGGAAAAAGTAAAAATTACTCAACTTTAATTTCTTTGCCTTCCTCTTCCTTGCTTTTCGCTTTTTTCAGTATTATCTGCAATACTCCGTTGTTATAAGTAGCCTTGGCACTGTTCTCATCTACTTGAGTCGGTAGTTCTATCTCTTTGTAATATTTCCTATCCCCACCTTCAGCCCTTATTATTAATGTCTTCCCTCCGTCCGTTATCTTCACTTTTACGCTATTCTTATCAACACCAGGTACTTCTGCTATAACCCTAATCTCATCGCCTTTCTCTATTACGTCTGCTAAAGGTTCTCTCTCTTCAGTTATCATTGGCTTTCCTTTATAGTTCTTAATGTTTCCGAACTCCTCTACAATTGGCTTCCCGTCAGGTCCGATTGTTACTCTGAATCCGTAAACATAAGGACCGAATGTTTTTACTTCGCCTTCTCCTCCAAGTCTCATGAATTCCCTCTCGAACCTCTCGAATTCTTCTTCTATCTCTCTTATCATTTCATCAAATAGTTCAAATGGATCCTTATACCTTCTTGACATCTCTTTATCCCAAAAGAGAATTACGAATTAGAGCTAAAAAAATCAACGCGTGAAATTACCTTGATGATTCACGAGGCTCAACAAGCTCCAACAACACACCCATAACGCTCTTTGGGTGTATAAATGCTACTAGATGCCCTCTAGCGCCAGGTCTAGGGACCTTGTCGACAAGTTGTAAACCATTTGATTCTAGCTCTTTCAGGCTCTTTTCTATGTTTTCCACCTTAACCGCTAAATGATGAAGCCCGGGCCCCTTTGTTTTCAGGAACTTGGCAACGGTGTTATTCATGTCCTCGTGGTTAATGGGCTCTAAAAGTTCTACAGCAGTTTCACCATTAGTTCCGGTGAGAAAAGCCACTTTTATACCTCTATCTAGTAAGTCCTCTCTATGAACAAGTTTCATCCCGAGCGTAGTGGTGTAGAATTTAATCGCTTTATCTATATCTTCCACTACGACACCGATATGGTCGATATTTTGTGTCTCCATGGCTAGAATTAATTCATTTTTGACTTATAAGTTTGTTTAAAAAGCAAAGATTATATAGTGTTTAAACAAGTATAATCATGATACCTTATGGATACAGATGAAAAAATCAAGGAAAGTTTACAGAAGTGGGAAGAAAGGGTACTGAATCCGTGGCTAGCCAAGAGACCTGAGAGGAAAAAGGCTTTTATAACACCTTCAGGCATAGAGGTAAGGAGGCTTTATACTCCCCTTGACCTCAAAGGTACGTATGACGAGAAGATAGGTTTTCCCGGAGATTACCCGTTCACCAGAGGAATTTACCCCACAATGTATAGGGGGAGGCTGTGGACAATTAGGCAGTACGCAGGTTTCGGCTCGGCTGAAGACACAAACGCTAGGTTCAGAAAACTACTTCAAGCCGGCCAGACCGGTTTGAGTATGGCTTTTGATCTACCTACCCAGTTGGGCCTAGACCCAGACCACGTTTTAGCGTTTACTGAAGTAGGTGTAGTAGGAGTATCAATGTTCCACTGGAAGGAAATGGACTTAGTAATGTCAGGGATTCCAATGGACAAGGTAACGACATCAATGACGATTAATGCTACGGCAATTGAGCTGTTGTCTATGTACGTAGCAACTGCTGAGTCTAGAGGTATAAGCATGAATGTGTTAGACGGTACTGTACAAAACGATATTCTAAAAGAGTACATAGCTAGGAAGAACTTCATATATCCCCCCGAGCCTTCCTTACGCTATGCGATAGACCTAATCGAATACTCAGCAAAGAACATACCTAAGTGGTACCCTATAAGCATTAGTGGTTATCACATAAGAGAAGCAGGAGCTGACGCTGTTCTTGAGGTAGCATTTACGTTAGCTGATGGTATTGAATACGTGAGAAAGACAGCCGAAAGGGGTATTCCGGTAGATGATTTCGCTCCCAAGTTGTCATTTTTCTTTGCAGGTTATACTAACATATTCGAGGAAGTAGCAAAGTTTAGGGCTGCTAGGAGGATGTGGGCTAAGATAATGAAAGAGTGGTTCAATGCTAAGAAACCAGACTCTATGATGTTAAGGTTCCATACTCAAACCGGAGGAGCCGAACTCACAGCACAACAACCAGAGATCAACATAATAAGGACTACCTTACAAGCCCTAGCAGCTGTTCTCGGGGGTACACAGAGCCTCCACGTAAACTCTTATGACGAGGCTTTAGCTTTGCCAAGCGAGAAGGCTGCTAAAATCGCAATTAGAGTACAACAGATAATTGCGTATGAAAGCGGTGCAACTGATACTATTGACCCTTTAGCTGGGTCTTATTATATTGAATGGTTAACTGATGAGATTGAGGAAAGGGCGTGGAAGATAATTGATCAAATAGAGAAGATGGGGGGCATGATGAAGGCTATTGAGAAAGGATATCCACAAGCCGAGATTGCTAACAGTGCTTATAGAATACAGAAGATGATCGAGACTGGTGACATGGTGAAAGTAGGAGTGAACATGTTCTACGAGCCCGACTGGATAGGTACTACTGAAGTGTTTAGGGTAAACCCTCAAATTAGGGACAGAATAATGGAGAGGCTGAAGAAGTATAGAAGTGAGAGAGACGAAATCAAGTGGAGGGACTCATTAAACGCTGTTAGGAAAGCAGCTGAGAAGGAAAGGGAGAACTTATTCCCACATATACTGAACGCAATAAAGGTTGGAGCTACAGTAGGAGAGATAAGCTCTACCTTGAGAGAAGTTTGGGGAGAGTATAGAGAACCCGCTATATTCTAACTGTTTTTCCTCAATTTTTTGAGTATTTCTAAGAACCTCTCTTTCTTATCAACCGGTGCTTCAATGTTTTCTCTAACTACCTCCCACTTGTCCCAAGGGAAGATGATCCATTTATCAACTACTTTGTAGTAATAGTCCGGATACTTTCTAGACCACGGCTTAACGAATATTGTTGCTGTCCTTACTAAAGAAGGGTTAAACATTGCTATGACGTTCCCGATAAAGTCTAATGTTTCCCCAGTATCCGACACGTCGTCTATGACGAGAACTTTTTTGTTCTCAAGACTATCTACGTATACCGCTCTCACTATAGGCTTATTTTCCTTAGTATTTACTCCCTTATAGAACTTGACGTCAATATATCTCATGCTCTTTATTCCCAGCACATCCGACATTAGTTTGGCTGGGATTACTCCGCCAGTAAGAATAGCTACAATTACGTCAGGGACAAAATCATCACTCAGCATTCTTTCTGTTATTGTTAAAATCCCTTCCTCTATTTCCTCCCACTTAGGGATATAATACTCAACCATTCATGATCACCAAAGGTATTTTCATCTCGTCCTCACTCAGTCCCCCGTGATGACCTATTAACTTTGTATAGTCATCTTGTTGTTGCTTAAATAAATAAACGTAAGCCTTATCATCATCAGGGACAGCTATGAAATCGGCGTAAGAGCCTTCCTTACCTAACAACTTTTCAAACTCATTCCTAGGGAATACCTTTAATGAAGGATACCTTGAGTAAAGGTAGGTCTTCAGATCGTATTTACTGTGGAGGAAAATAGCCCTTGAGTCGCCATAGGGGGGTAAATCCAAAATGTTAAGGAATTCAGTGTCGTTATTGAAAATTACATGATCTCTTGTTTGTACATGACCATGATCTGCGATAATAACGAATTCGTATTCTCTTCTCAACGCAGCTAGTTTACTCAACCTTCCGTAGATATCTTTCATCGCCTCCTTGACCACTTCAGTGTTAGGGCCGTGTTTATGAGCTAATGTGTCGACGTCCGGTATATAAAAGTACACAAAATCATAGTTCTCATTCAAAGCGTTATTCAGTTCGTAGAATGCGTCAAAATAAGTGCTATATGTCTTTGTCACTTTCACCTTACCGTGAGTCATGTTAGTAAATTCAGTATCGTTTAAACCCTTGGGTATTACCCCTGCAGTGTTCTTATCCGTCACCTCGGCTAAATAGCTCTTTACTTCTGGGAATAATGCAGAATACTTAACTTGTGAAGATATCGAGTCCCTTGAGTCTATTAAGGGGTAAGTATACTTCAACGTGTTAATCACAGAACCGAGTTTCTTGGAATATGTTGTATAGCCTAAAATCCCGTGCTCTCCAGGTAGTTGGGCCGTAAATAGTGTCGTAATGACTGTTGCTGTAGTTGAAGGGAAAACAGTAGTTATGTAAGTGTCTACATTTATTCCCGCCTTCTCCATCATTTTATAACCCATGCCATCAATCAACGCTAAGACTAATCTTTTGCCGGTTATACCAATCTTATTTCCTTTGCATTGCCTATTTACCCCGAGAAATTCAGCTATCCCACAGGCTAGATTATAAATACTTCTTGAAGAGTAATCAGGGTATACGAACTCCATACCAGTAAAGTTTTATCTGAGTTAATGAAGTTATATGATCATGGCTACTACGATACCTCCTGATGAGTTAGCTGTTCAGAACCTGATAACAATCTTTGCTTACCTCGCTATAGGTTTATCAGTTGCAGGTGCAGTCATTGCGGCCTTTTTTAGAATAAGGCGGGGTACTGCATAAGATGTACGACGCAATAATAATAGGAGGAGGACATAATGGGCTTGTGACTGCTGCGTATCTTGCAAAGGAAGGCCTGAAAGTTGCGGTATTCGAAAGAAGAGGGATGATCGGCGGGGCCGCTGCAACTGAAGAATTATGGCCTGGAATTAAAGTATCAACAGGCTCCTATGTCTTAAGTTTGTTAATGAGAAAAATAATTGAAGATCTACATCTAGAGAAATACGGTCTTAAGGTTTATCTTAAAGACCCAGGGCTTTACGTACCTTTCGGAAACGGTAAGGGGATTTCTATATGGACGGACACAAGAAAGACAATAAAGGAAATTGAGAAGTATTCCAAGAACGATGCAAGGAGCTACGAGAAATTTGCCCAACTTCTGGATACTTTCTCCTCTGTTGCAGACTTTTTCATGCTAAACCGTCCTCCTAAATTTTCTGAGGTAGAAGAGCTCTTTTCGTTCTTTAAGGGTCTGAGCATAGACGAGGATAAAGCCTTAAGTCTGGCTAGGATGTTCTTCCAAGACGGGAAGTCGTTTTTGGACGAGTTCTTTGAGTCTGAAGAGGTAAAAGCGGCTTTAATTGAGGACGCAGTTGTTGGCACGTATGCCTCTCCCTCGACTCCCGGTACTGCTTATGTTTTTCTGCACCACAACATAGGTGAGGTGAACGGGATAAAAGGTGCATGGGGGTATGTAGAGGGAGGAATGGGGGCTGTAAGTAAGGCGATAGCTAGTGCGGCGAAGAATCTGGGAGTAGAGGTCTTCACTTCATCAGAAGTAGACGAAATACTCACCAAAAAGGACTCTGACGGAAAGGAGAGGGTAGTTGGCGTAAAACTGAAAAACGGAAAAGTCGTGGAGAGTAGGATAGTAGTGTCAAATGCGGATCCTAAAACGACGTTTCTTAAGCTGGCAAGAAACTCGGAACTGGACGACTATTTTTTAAGAAGAGTAGATGCACTGAAAACCACGGGTGTGTCTTTCAAAATTAACGGTTACTTGGAAGAGTTACCGGATTTCGGTAAAGGTAAGTCACTAACAGACGAACATAAGGCTTCAATCCTTATAATGCCCTCAATGGACTATATTGAGAATGCTTACTTAGACTCCAAGTTTTTCGGCTATTCTAAGAAGCCATGGCTTTCTATTAACATTCCATCTACAATAGACCCTACGTTAGCTCCGCAAGGGATATTCGTGTTTAATATATTCGGTCAATACTTGCCCTACTCCCCTAAGCTTGATGACCTAAAAGATAAAATGACAGAGATCGTTCTTGAGACAGTAAGGGAGTATGCTCCTAATTTCAAGCCCGTGAAAATGGAGTTCCTAACCCCTTTGGATATCGAAAGGAGGTTCGGGATGTGGGGAGGTAATATATTTCACCTAGACATGACCCCTGATCAACTGTATGTTTTCAGGCCGTTGTTAGGTTATTCGGATTACAGAACTCCTATAAGGAACTTATACTTATGTGGTTCTGGAACTCATCCGGGTGGTGGTGTAACCGGTGCACCCGGGTACAACGCTGCCATGGAAATTCTTCGAGACTTGAAAAACCTAACTATGACTTAAATATTTGTAATTCCATAATGATGTTTGATTATGGTCTTTTCGCAAGATGTAGAAACTGTTATATCATTGGTAGGGGTGCTTGCAGTCATGATGACTTTACTTTATATGTTATTTAAAAAGAATACTCAAAAGTTTATGCTTTCAGATAAGGCAGTACAATTACAGCAGAAAAGTACTAAGAAAAAGGATGACGCAGGAGAGAAAATAACGTGGGATATGATAGGCGGTTATGAAGATGTAAAAAAGGAGATCAAGGAATATATTGAACTTCCCCTAAAACACAAAGACTTGGCTAAAAAATACGGTTTGAGACCCCCTAAGGGTATTCTCTTGTTCGGTCCACCTGGGTGTGGTAAATCTTTAATGATGAGGGCTTTAGCTAATGAAGCTAAGATCAACTTCATTTACGTTAATATTAGCGATATAATGAGTAAGTGGTACGGTGAAAGTGAGGCGAGATTAAGGGAACTTTTCGCAAATGCGAGGAAAAATGCACCTTGTATTCTCTTCTTCGATGAGATCGATACTATTGGAGTAAAAAGGGAAAGCCACACTGGTGATTCTGTAACACCAAGACTACTTTCCTTAATGTTGTCTGAGATAGACGGGATTCATAGCGAGGATGGTGTAATAATTGTAGGTTCTACTAATGTACCTCAACTTCTTGATAAGGCTCTACTTAGGGCTGGGAGATTTGACAAACTTATCTATGTAGGAGTTCCGGATAAAAAATCTAGAAAAGAGATTTTGAAGATTCACTGTGTGGGTAAACCGCTAGCCGAAAATGTAGACTTAGACAAGATTGCTGAGATGACCGAGAGGTTCACCGGGGCTGATCTGGCAAACGTATGTCAAGAGGTAGCCAGAAAAGTTGCCATTGAGAGCCTTGAGACCGGACGGGAAAGGCAGATAACAATGGAGGATTTTGTTGAAGTAATAAAGAGGTATAAGCCTAGCGTAACGTTACAAATGCTCGATGACTATGAGAAATTCCGCATGGATTATGAAAGGAAGTTTAAAGGACCTGAAATAGTAGAAGACGAAAATTCCGAAAGGATCACTTTAGATGATATAGGCGGATATTTTAACGTAAAAAAGGAGCTCTACGACTTACTTGAAGTTCAGTTAAAGTATTCTAACTTGATGGAACAGATGAAAATCCCCCCTATAAGGGGAATATTACTATACGGACCGCCCGGAGTAGGTAAAACTATGATGGCTAAAGCCCTTGCTAGAACGTTAAAGGTGAAACTGATAATGTTGAGCGGTGCAGAAATATTATATAAAGGTTATGAAGGAGCAGTTAGTACTGTAAAAGAGGTCTTCAACAGAGCTAGGGAGAACAAACCGTCAATCATACTACTCGACGAGTTAGATGCTATAGCTCCTAGAAGGGAAGGACAGAAGGCTGAGTTGGCTAAGATAGTGAACCAGTTATTGACAGAAATGGATGGAATAAGAAGTCTTAAAGAGGTAGTAGTTATAGGAACGACAAATAGGATTGAGGATATTGATCCAGCCTTAAAGAGACCAGGTAGGTTTGATAGAATAATTTACATGCCTTTACCAAATAGAGAAGAAAGGGAGGACATCCTTAAGAAGTATATAGGAAAAGAGGAGTGCGAACAAGTTAACTGTGTTAAGATAGCTGAAATTACAGACGGATTCAGTGGTGCTGATCTCGCTGCTGTAGCTAGAGAAGCTAAACTTAAAGTTTTGAGGGAGATAATTAAAGGGAACGTCCAGAGAAAACTGACTTATGAAGACTTAGTAGAAGCAGTAGAAATGGTTAAACCTTCTTTAAAGCAGAGGAAAGATAAGAACTCAAATTCTGATCAAGAGATACAATGACTTCACTTAGCGTACTTACTTTTTCCAAACTTGAATTTATGCTTTCTAACTTTTTATCATGAGGATTTATTCCTAGTCTATTACAGAAGTTACTTGAAGCTGCAATATCTACGTTTCTTAGTTTTCCCCTAATATCGAAGAACATAGTAGCTTTTCCCATACAAACAAGAACCATGTCGAGGGATGCACTGCCTAAACTTCTGAGCTTATAGTCCTTGACTTGGCTTAAAAACTCTTTTACCGTTTCGAATTCACTCCTTGAAAAGTAAGCTAAGATAAGTGTCTTTTCCGGTTTTCTAATATTTTGTACTACCTTGTCATTAATGTAAGAGTACTTTTCGTCGTAAGAAAAAGTGTCCATTGTGAATATATTCGTTATGACTCCAGTAACTGATTGTAACAAGTTATTTTCATCACTTCTGTAAACAGCTATTGACACTGAAGACCACGGAATACCAGAAACAAAATTAGTACTCCCGTCAATGGGATCAATTATGGCTTTGTATTCGTAACCTGAGTCTTCTACAGTTCCCGCTTCCTCTGAAATAAATTTGAATTTATAACCTGTTTTTCTCATAAGCTCAAATATGTATTCTTCGCTCTCTTTGTCAATCTTCCTAGTCACGTCATCTTCGTGTGTAGCTATAATTTTCGCAATATCTGATGAATCTTTTTTCTCTCTTAAGAACTTAGCTACCTCTATCCCTATTTTAGTTATTTCGTCTCTCTTCATTTATTTTTTCCTCTTCAATTCATTAAGATACCTAAAAGCCGAGTGAGCAGCTACAGCACCTTGAGCGGCTGAAGTTATGACTTGTCTGAAACCTAACCACATTCCCGTACAATCCCCAGCGGCAAATACTCCTTGTATATTAGTCCTCATCCACTCATCCACTTTTATATATCCCATGGCGTCAGTTTCAAGTCCGTTAGCTCTTGCGAAATCCGTCGGTGGTTCAAACCCTATCTCCACAAATACTCCATTAACGTTTAGTTCCTTAGTTTCTCCAGTTTTCACGTTCTTAGTCACTATAGACTTCACTAATTTGTCTCCCTTAATTTCAGTGACAACGGTATTGAGGATTATCTCGACATTAGGCTTTGCTTTTATGTTCTCTAGATAGATCGGTTGTCCCTTGAACTCGTCCCTTCTATGAATAAGGTATACTTTAGTCGCATACCTTGATAGAATTTCAGCACCTTCTAAGGCCGAATCACCACCACCTATAACAGCTACAACCTTATTCTTAAATAAGGGCGCGTCACAGATCGAGCAGTAAGACACACCCCTTCCTGTAAACTCAGCTTCACCCGGTACATTAAGTTTTCTCCTCTTTACTCCTATAGTTAGTATAACACTCTTTGCTTTAAATTCCCCTTTCCTCTTAGCCTTTACTACGAATTCATCCCCGTCCTTCCTAATACTTTCTACATGGTCTAAGACTACTGGGACGTTGTATTTCTCTATGTGCTTATTAAACACTTTTATCATGTCTTGGGCATTGATTCCGATTAGTCCGAGATAATCGTCTACTTCTCCTGCCTCAGTGAGTTGTCCACCAGGTGTCTCCCCGATAACGAGTGTCTTGAGCATGTATCTTGCGGCGTAAAGTGCAGCACTGTACGCGGCCGGACCGAGACCTACAATGATTAAATCAAAAGTTTCACCGGGTTTAACATCAGCCGATTTTGGTATAAGACTCATATTTACATTTCACTCCTCTTCGAATTTAAGGCTTTCTGAACTTTCATTTATAAGGTGCTTTTTACACTTAAACTTTGTGAAAATACTTTTAGTAACTGGTAAATTAGCGTTTAAAGCCGTCGAGGAAGTGGCTAAAAAGATCAACGCTGATGTTTTAGTTTTGGATTATCCAGTTGCAGCTCTGATGACGACGGAGTATATAGCGGAGAGTCTAAAGAAGTTTAAGGACAAAGTGAACAACTTTGATCTTATTATAATTCCGGGGTTGTCAAGTGGGGATGCAAAAACCATTGAAGAAAAAGTAGGGATAAGAGCCTACAAAGGTACTGAGGACATTCACGATCTCCCATTTGCGTTAGATCTATTAAAGAAGGGGTATGAATTGTCTACTGTATATCCTGCCGATAAATTTATCCAAATTGAGAGGGGTAAGAACCTGGAAGACACTTTGAGAAGTGTGGAGGAGTCTGGCTATTACAAATTCGAGGTGGATAACGTAAAGATCCCTGTTGTACCTCCCCCTTTTAGGATTTTTCTCGAGGTCGATGCGACCAAACCGTGGAGGGAACTCGAAGATGAGGTATTAGAGAAAATAGACTTTATAGATGTTTTAGTCCTAGGCTTTCCCAACGGTCATAATGATTTAGATGATGTTAGGAGTAAGGTAGCATCTCTTAGAGAGTTAATACCGGTCGCTATAGATTCTGCATCTCCAGAGGAGCTGATTGAAGGTGTCAAAGCCGGAGCAGGTTTCGTGTTCAACCTAAACGAGGAGAACATCGAAAAACTTGAGGTAATTAAAAAGGACGCCTCATTTGTGATCGCACCTTATTCAACGGAGAATAGGGCTGAAATCACGCTTAAGTTGTACGAGAGGGCTAAACAAAAAGGTTTCGAAAAAGTAGTACTAGACCCTGTATTATCTCCACCACTTTACGGAGTAGTTGAAAGTATAATTGAATTCAAGAAAGTGAGGGAAGCCATAAAGGATGAGCCAATGCTCATGGGAATACTAAACGTTACAGAGCTAATAGACGCGGACAGTGTTGGAGTAAATGCGTTAATGACTACAATAGCTGGAGAGTTAGGTGTGGGGAACTTACTAATTATGGATAAGGGTAAGACTAGGGGGTCTGCACTTGAAGTCAAGAAAGCATCACAAATGGTTAGCATAGCTATGAAAGAACATAAAGTTCCTAAGGACCTAGGAATCGATTTGCTTATCCTTAAAGACAAAAAAAGAGGAAAAGTGGATACTAGTAGTACTGACCTTTACTCGCCCGAGATAGTTGAAGGTCACATAGAGCCTAAGGATATGGACGAAGGTTTCGTAAAGATTGTTAAGGATAACAAATATATCTACCTCAACTGGTACGGAGAGCAGAAGTTCACGTTAATAGGGGCTGAGGGTTTGAGTATCGGTAGAAGACTTCTTGAGAAGACTAGGGTAAATGCGGAGCACGCACTATACATAGGCTATGAGTTAGCTAAAGCCGAGATAGCTCTTAACTTGGGTAAAGAATATATTCAAGATAAACCACTCTTCAAACCGTATGGATATAACAGCGTCAGTACCGAACGTAATAGAAAAAACGGCTAAAAATAAAAAATTAAGAGTTTACATCGCATTAATTCCTCCTATAGTTACTCATGACGATTTTTTGGACGAGTTAAAACGTAACGGATTCAATATCTCGGACGCTTGCAGATATGATAAAGCGCTTTGTTACGCAAAAGTGTTCGGCGGTGTAGTGATAAGTAATGACAAATCGTTCATCCATGTGCATCTGGAGGGTTTCGTTTATGAAGGAAATAAGGGAGAACAATTTTCCCCTTGTTCCTTCACTGAAAACCCTTATGCGTGTTATGCTTTTGACGACGGTAGTGTTATATGCTTCACTAAGGAAAAAAGGGGAAAGTTCATAGATAATATAGGCTTAAGGCTAATAGTTAGATAGTCAGTCAAGGATATTCAATTATTGCGTAACTACCTTCTCCTTCATATATCTTTAATTTCACGTTATACTTACCACCTAGCTTTCCGAAAATTTCCTTAGCTATTTCATATCCTATATACTCAACCGTCGGGTAATTAGCTTCTATAACTTTTATTTCCAGCTTAAATGGGCCTGTTATTGAGACCTTTTCTAGGTCCTTTTTAGGGATCAACAGCTTATGGTCCCACTCCTTAATAATTTCAAGTAACGTAGTCTTTAACAGACCGAAATCTATTACGAAACCTGTCTTAGGGTCTATTCCATCTCCCTCTACTTCTGCTGATATTTTGTACGTATGACCATGTAACTGGTCGTTACCCTCTGAAGAAAGTGTATAGTGGGCTGAATCGAATGATAAGCCTTCAACTCCTACCCTTACTTTCATTTAGAGCCCTCCTGATGTTTTTGTTGAGATGTTCCCATAAAGACTCGCTTAAATACCTTATTTCATGGCATAAGTTGACCAACTGCTCTTCTTTCTTAATCTCCTCGATAGTCTTGTATACACTCATGAGCTCCTCGAACCTACCCTTAAACACTACTCTGTCTTCGTAACTAAGAGTGTCGGAACCAATAGTGTAATCCCCTCCAACCTCAACTATTCTGTAAAAAGAATAGGCAAGCTCGTAGGTGTTAACTCTAATTGGCATTCGAGACTCTAACTCCCTTATCAAAACGTCTACCCTGTCTTCAATTAGAGATTTAAGGGAGTCTATGACCTCTAACTGTTGTCTGAAAGCCTCCACGTTTAACAAATCCTTAAAACGGGAGGACTTTATACACTCTGTACCACATGGTATTTCTATCTCTAGGACTTTCAATTTCTCTGTGGGCGGAGCTGTTAAATAATCGTCAACTATATTACTCATATTTAACAGTTTGAGAGGTAAGTAATAAAGTATGAAAGAGCTTTTTGACGTCGTAGAAGATTTCCTAGGCAGAGTAATACAACACTATGGTACCAAAGTCGACACTATAATAATCGGTGGTCCCGCTATAGAAGAAGAGGACATGAATAAACCACTCTTTGTTCTCATTGTCATTAAAGGCGTAAAGAAGATCTCTTTCTTAGCCAGACAAGAGATCGTGGAATATTTCATGAAGAAAGTTGAAGCCGAGAAGGTTTACTCCAATTACGTAATTTATACGGGGCACAGACCTTTGATTTACACATTGTTAGTAGACCCCTCAGAACTGGAGTATCATATTCCCTTAGTAGTCTACTTATCGACTAAAGGCGTGTTAGTCTACGGCAATATGGAAGTTCCTAAACTACCTTCATTCGGTAATGTTATAAGAATGGGCGAAATTAACAAGGGAGATGTGGTCGATCTATGAACAACAGCGCCTTTGCTTCGGAATATTTAACTAAGGCTATGAGGAATTTGAGAAACGCTAGGTCGGCCTACGAAGAAGGTGACCTGATTGACAGCTTATGTTATATTTATAACGTGGTCGAAGAAATAAGTGCAAGTATACTAGGACTTTACGGCTTTTATTATCCTTACGATCACAAGGCACAAATGTTAAACGTGATTGTAAACAAGGTTAGAGAGAAAGAAATCACGCTAATAAGAAAATTACAACTCCTAGAACAAAGACTCTATCCGATTATCCTTGTTGACGAGTCTTCGCTCAAAGAGGGTTCAGTAGTGGCTAGGAACGTTGAAGTGAAGAACTTGCTTCAGGAAGTTGAAGATTTATTCGAGCTAGCAAATACTGTATTTGATGAGTTCCATCATTGACTTAGACAAGGATACTTGTAGCTCGGACGTAATTGAAGCCCTAAATAATTATTTTCGTAACGTGATATACAAAATAAATAAGAATAGTGCTTATTTTGAAGAGATTATAAACAAATACAAAATTGAAATAATCAGAGACGAAGGTGATGTGATTTATTTTCGCGTGATATCTTCTTCTGGTTGAACTTTTATTCACAGATCAGAAAACAACTTGGGTTTAGAGAAGAAGAAGACTATTATTCGGCAGTGCTTCTTGATCAGCTATTAGCAAATAACTATGAGGACTATACTGAGGAATTACGTAACCTAATCCGCGGAAAGACTGTCGCAGTAGTGGGTGCTGGTCCGAATTTAGAACAAGTTGAATATTTGAACGAAGATGTAATAATATCGTCTGATGGTGCGACAAATTATTTAGTATCTAAGGGCATTAAGCCCGATGTAATAGTGACGGATCTCGACGGAATTTCAGTCTATCCAAAAAACTCAATATATGTGGTTTTAGCTCATGGTAATAACTCGGAATATCTGGTAAGCAAATTTCCATTTATTTCTGGCAGAAAACTCATCGGTACTTGTCAAGTGTTTCCTTTTGGTAGGCTAAAGTTATTCGGAGGATTTACTGATGGTGATAGGGCTGTAGTCTTAGCTTCTCTGTTTCAAGCTAAGGCTATAAGACTGTACGGAATGGACTTCGATTCGGGGGTTGTAGGTAAATATTCTAAGCCTTATTATGAAAATAATTTACCTGCATCGTGGATTAAGAAAAATAAGTTAAAAATTGCTAAGCACGTAATTGAAGAGGTTTTTAATAAAACTTTATAATTGTATAAGCAAAGAAAAATTTGGGATGTCTTTTCTTTGTTAACTCAAAAAAAGTCAGGATATTTGACACGACCCTGAGAGATGGAGAGCAAGCACCCGGAATAGACTTAACTATAGAGCAAAAGGTAAGAATAGCAAAACAACTAGCAGACCTAGGAGTAGACGTAATAGAGGCAGGATTTCCAGCGGCATCTGAAGGAGAGTTCGAGGCAACTAAGAAGATATTAGACGAAGTAGGGGATATGGTAGAGGTAATAGGGTTATCAAGGGCCGTAAAGCAAGATATAGATAGAACTATAGATACTGGTATAGCAAGTATTCACGTATTCATTGCAACATCAGATATACACTTAAAGTACAAGCTGAAAATGACGAGGGAGCAAGTTCTAGATAGGATATATGAGTCAGTAAGGTATGCGAAAGACCACGGTTTGATTGTGGAGTATTCACCTGAGGATGCGACAAGAACTGATGAAGAGTTCCTACTTAAGGCTGTTAAAACTGCTGTAGAAGCGGGAGCTGATAGAGTTAATATTCCAGATACCGTGGGTGTAATGCACCCCTTCAAGTTTTACGATTTGATAAGTAAGGTAGTAAAGGTCGCTGACGGGAAGATAATAAGCGTACATTGTCACAACGATTTCGGTTTAGCTACGGCTAATTCGATAGCAGGTGTTATGGCAGGAGCCAGGCAGGTACACGTGACTGTTAACGGTATAGGTGAGAGGGCTGGAAACGCTTCACTAGAAGAGGTGGTTATGGCGTTAAAGAAATTACTCGGTTATGAGGTCGGAGTGAAAACTTATAAATTGTATGAAACTTCGAAGTTGGTTTCGGAATTAACGGGAGTACCCGTACCTTACTTTAAGGCAATCGTAGGAGAGAATGCGTTCGGTCACGAGTCAGGTATTCACGTTCATGGTGTTATCGAAAACCCCTTAACTTACGAGCCAATATCACCTGAAGAAGTTGGAAACTTCAGGAGGATAGCATTAGGAAAACACAGCGGAATTCACGGGTTAAAGAAATTGTTATCCGATCAAGGTATTGAGCTTACAGACGATGAGTTAAGAGAGGTTTTGAAAGAGATAAAAGCACTTGCTGAAACCGGACACAAGGTAACAGTAGACGATGCAAAAGCGATAGCTATTAAAGTTTCTACTAAAAAAGTAAATGCATGATAAGATTTTTATTACACTCGGCATTTTTTCTAGATAATTTAATATTAATCGACCCCCATGACGGTGGAAGTATTGGATTACCGAGACCTGAGGTTAAAGCCTCACTAATTCTAATCACCCATAATCATTACGACCATAATGCATATGAAATAATACCTCATGAAACCGTGAAACTTAAGTATTACGGAGAATTTACGTACAAAAACTATACAATAAAGGGGATAAAGGCTTACCACGATAAAGAGAAAGGTAAAAGAAGGGGAGAGACTGCTATATATAAAATAGCGTCACCCAACGGAAAAACCTACGTCCATTTAGGTGATCTAGGGCACTTATTAGATGAAAAGTTAGTTGATGAATTGAAAAATCTGGATTACTTAATGATTCCTGTTGGAGGTGTGATAACTATAAACCCGTCAGAGGCTATTCAACTTATCAAGGCGTTAAACCCTAAAGTAGTTTTTCCTATGCATTATTGGGTTAAAGGACACTACATGCCATTAGATCCTATAGAGCCTTTCTTGCAACTAGCGAACACTGAGGGGATAAAGATAATTCAAATAAATAAGCCTGAAGTAAACGAGGAAACTATAGAAAAGGGAAGCGTCGTGTACTTCAATATATACTAAATAGCAGTTCAACAACATTCATCCTTCATTTGAACACATTATGACAGAGTTTAGGACATACATAAGCAACGTGTAAACCCTGATCTACTCCTCTAGATATAGATTTCCATTATGACATGGTATATTTAATTTATTAACAATAATTTTCACGATTTTCTACTCAGTTTTCTGAAAAAATGATGTAACTTACGTTAATGGATAAAAGTATAGAAATCATAAGATTAAAATCAGAAACAAAAAAGAAGCTTACAGAGATCTTCATTATACTAGAAAAATACCGATAAAAGGGTTTCATACGATGAAGCTATAAGTTATTTGATCGAAAGTTAGTTAAAAACAAAGAAATTACCGAAAAGTTATTTGGAATTACGAAAGGATATAATCTGGATAAGGAACTCTTGGAGGGTCACAAGAAGACAAACGATAACAAAGTAGTATTAGACCCTGAAGTTATTCTCTCATTACTTTTGGGGAAAAATCATAGAATTTTATAATAAAAATAAAATTAGGAAACTTGAACATAAAAAGGCAAATTAATATTAAAGGATTGGTTAAAATCTGGTTATTTTAAGGTAGTAGAGAGTTTAAATCTGAAATTCTACACCACACAAATGTGAGCACTTTACTTTCTTTAGCTGATTGTTTTACTTAACAACTGTTAAGTTTCCTTAGACTAAAGCAGTACTTAGAAGAGAAGAGGAATTATCAAGGTGTAATATAAATAAAAAATGTAATATAAAGGAAGTTAAATTTATTGACCAAAAACATCCAAACAGATTCATTAATCCCTTTCCATCAATCTTAGCCTACTGCTAGTAAAATCTAACTTATAGTTGTCTCCTATGCATATAGTCTATTTAACAAAAATACAAAGAGATGGGCGTAAAAGGTTGGATTATAAAAAGACAATGCCTTAAGGGCTTCAAACCATTAAACCTATGGCTTGCCGTCCTTTTACAAGGATAAAAGAAACGATTATAGCTTTACTTTCTCTACTTTAGCAACCGGAACAGTCTCCTTTTCTAATTCTCCTTTTACTAACGTTTCGATTGCTTTTCTGATTGCCTCTGATCTATTTAAATTATATCTTATTGCATATCTGTCTAATAGTTCTAATAAGTCTTCTTCTACCTTAAATGTTACAACTCTCATCTTACTACCCAAATTAATACTCCTCTTGCTTCGGTTTAAATATTATCTGGAGCGGTATTTCCATATTCCACTTACGAGAGGAAGATTACTTGATGAAGATTAATATATTTGTTTTCATATACTTTTATTCAGAGGAGAATACACATTGCCCACTATACACTTATCTTTGCCAGAATCACTTTACGAGGAATTGAAGAGAAAGGCCGATGAGATGGGAGTGCAGATTACAGACTTAGTGAAATTTTACATAAGGAGTGGGCTAAAGAACTCCTTTGATGAGGAGGATAACGATGAAAAAGAAGACGATAAATACTCTAGACTAGAAGAAAATATGGTGTTCCTAGAAGCAAGAATAGCACAGCTGGAGAGTATGGTCAATGAGCTTATCAAGAAACTATATGAGAAGGAAGCTGAGGATGAGGAAGTGGAAATTATAAATAAGGATAGTAAATAATTATAATTGGGCCTACGCGAAATGCCCTTGTGTCCCAAGGGCTTATGAACGTAGGTGGGTCCCCCCAATCCTTAGAATAGGATCATTCTAACTCATTCTAAAAATGATGTTACAGGGACGTCCTGATAAAGATACTTAAAAAAGATGATGAATTGATTCCTCGAACTGATTACATTACAATTAGGGTTACGGTTCTCAGTATAGCCGAGTTCTTCCTTATCTGTGCAATTACCTTATTTAACTCGTCCAAGTTTTCTGCATTTATCTCAATTACTACATCGTATTCTCCATATACGGGGTTTGCTTCCTTAACCCCGTTGATCTTTTTAACTTCATTAGCTACGTCTGTTTCTTTCCCAACAGTTGTTACGATTAAAACGTAGGCTTTTACTCCCATGATCTAATCATTAGTGTATAAAAATAAAATATTTTTCATTTTAAGAGAAGTCTCTCAGAGTCAAATGCCCTGGATGATAAATATATTAAAAATACAGAGACTAGAAACGTTACTAATAAAGAGAATATGGATTCTTGTATTGATCCGAATACATATAGGAGTAACCCAAGACTAATTTGCACGTATGGTATAATGTATATAGTAGACAAGGGAAAACTTAGTTGGGCAGGATTTATAAACAGTGCAGTAAACGAGGCTATCATTCCAAAGCTTATTACTATAAAGTTAATCACTTGAATATTTCTAACTGATCCACCTAATATTACTAGAAATATTAAACTTAGCGCTCCGGTTAACAGCACTGATAAAAGGTACACGATAACTATCATTCCTAAGAAGGGTAATGTCAGGCTAATATTAAGACTGAGGGATACACTGGATAGTAATACGAATAAGAGGGTACCAATTATATCCCCGAGAGAAGAGAATAGCCCTAAGACTGAAGCCACTATTAACTTAGAGAAGAGAAACGACCTTACTGAAAGTGGTGTAGCCAGTAATGATTCGAGAGTTCTCCTTTCCCTTTCTCCGGTTATTCCCTCAAGCAAATAGAATACTATCGGAGTTGCACTGGGGAATATTATTAACGCTATTATTCTCGTAAGCTCTGCTAATTGTCCAGCGCTACTTGAAGTAGGGTGTCCAGTTACGGTTCTGTAACCAAGGAGTAGGTATATAGGTTCTCTTATATCTACAACCGACACGTTTATTTTTGCCTCATGTTCCAAGTAATAAATTCTAGAGTTGGATATATTAAGTAACAACTGATATAACGCACCCTGAGCTAGATCTGATGCTTGCTGATTAGATGAGATAACCACTTGATAAATTATGTAAGCCTGCCTACTTATGTTGCTAGCGTTCTGATAAAAGTCGTTAGGAAACTCTATGATTACGTCCGGATACATTGAGGAGGATATATTGGTCTCAACTATTCCTCCTCTGCTCTGAATATAATTGGTAACAATACTAACGTAGAAGTCATTTAACGGGTTATGGTTTATCACGGCTATAACCGGAGGTTGGGCAGAAACCGAGGCATAAAGGACTATCCCTACTATGGGGAGCAGAATAAATGGTAAAATTATTGTGGAAAGTAACAGCTTCTTATCCCTCTTTATTTCAGTGAACTCTTTAGCTAGGAACACTCTGATCACGGCTAACCACCTTTAGGAAAGCTTCCTCCAAGTTTCTGACTCCCAGTTTTTCTGTTATCTCAGTAGGGGTACCTATCTGTATGATCTTTCCGTCGTTTATCATTGCTACTTTGTTACACATGTACTCCACTTCGAGCATGTTGTGTGAAGAAAGGATTATAGTGCTTCCCAATTTTTTAGCCATATTGCTTATGACATTCCTTATCCTCACAGAAGATTCGACGTCTAATGCAGAGGTAGGCTCGTCGAGGATAGCTAGTTTAGGCTTAGTCATTAATGTTCTGGCTACAATTAACCTCCTTTTCATGCCTCTGCTGTATGTGGAAGTCTTCTCGTATATTTTTTTCCCTAAGTCTGCAATTTTTACGCCTATCTCTACATACTCTTCAACGAGTTTTTTGTCACCTCTAGCATAAATTTCCGCGAATAAGTTCAGGTTCTCTAAGCCAGTGAGCCTTTCATACGGAAAAGCGTCTTCGGGCATGTATGAGATGAGTCCTAACTCCTTAGCCTTTTCTGGTTTGTAAGAGAAGACACTTACTTCTCCCTCATATCTTTTGATAATCCCAGCTATTATCCTCAGGGTAGTAGTCTTTCCCGCGCCATTAGGTCCAATGAGGCCAAAAACGTCTTCCTTAAATACATCGAAGGTAATGCCCTTGAGAATTAGGGAATTGTTAAACTTTTTAAAAACGTTTGTAACACTTACGGCTATCTCGGAATTCATTATACCATAATATATGCTTTGTTAAAATTTAAAATCGTTAGAAAAAAACTAGTTGTGATTACTGGGAGTATCAGAGACAGAACTGCCGAGTTCCTATTAAAGTTCGGAGAGAGAGGAGAATTTGTATTGAGGGCTGCATTGGAGTACAGCGAAGAGAACGAGAATAAAGAGTTAGGTGATTTCAGTTACAAAGGGGTCGTTGACAAACTCATAGACATGGGTTATAACTTTGACCCTAAAATGCTCTTACGAAGCTTAGAAAAGGATTTCGGTATAACGGAAACTACATACAAAAGTTCCAATCAGCACTGGTGGAAGTTCTTAGACAAGGAACAAGTCTCTTTTGCGCTTTCTGATTCCGGTCAACAAGACCCAAGGGTTAGACTTATCTTCTTAAAATTTTACTCTCTTGATCCGAAGGAGCTTCAACGTAAGCTAGAATTCTACTCTAGGAAAACTGTTCTTTCGGAGATGGACAAGAAAAATTTCAGGAAGTTAGTCTTTGATGAAATAGAACAACTAACGCAATTATATGATGATGCTATTCAGTATGAGGAGACTCAAGGTATTGCAAAGCAGATTAACAAGTTATTAACCTTAGCTTATAAAGTAGGGAAGAGGATTTATGGCAAAGGTTTCGATCAGGGATTTTCTGAAGAAGAAGGAGAGGAAAGAAAGGATAACCATGCTCACAGCTTACGACTACCCGACAGCGAAAGTGATATCTAATACAGATTTGGATGGAATCCTTGTAGGAGACTCATTAGGGATGGTAGTTCTTGGTCTAGAGAATACTTTGAATGTTACAATGTCGGATATGGTAAGACATGTATCAGCTGTTGCCAGGGCTAAGCCGAAACAGTTAATTGTTGCAGACATGCCTTTTCTCTCCTACGAGGTCTCGGTTAATGAAGGGGTAAGAAATGCGGGAAAATTGACTAGAAACGGAGCTGACGCCGTTAAGTTAGAAGGAGGAGAAGAAGTTGTTGACGTAATAAGGGCGATAATTAAGGCAGGAATCCCGGTCATGGGGCATATAGGTTTGACTCCCCAGCGTTTTTTAAGAATAGGAGGTTTCAGGACTTTAGGAAAGAGAGAGAAGGAAGCCGAGCAACTCATAAGGGATGCTAAAGCATTAGAAGATGCAGGTGTGTTTTCAATTGTCGTTGAAAACACTTACGCCGAAGTTGCAAAAAAGATCACAGAAAGTGTGAATATTCCTACAATATGTATTGGTGCAGGTCCTTATTGCGATGGACAAATACTTGTTATTCACGATCTGTTGGGCTTTACTGACTTCTCACCCTATTTCGCAAAGGCATATGTAAATCTAAAAGAGATAATTGATAAAGCAGTTAACGAATACATAAACGATGTAAAGAGCGGTAAATTCCCAGCTAGAGAAAACTACAAGGAAATTTCAGATAACCGTTGAGCTATAAACCTCAAGGAGGTAGTGAGTACTGTTTTATTATCGTATTTTTTAACTATCTCCTCCAGTGTATCTCTGCTATAGCTCTTCATTGTCCTCGCGTATTTTATCAAGAGCGGGAAAGCCCTTATCACGTTGTCTACAATAGTTATTGACGCCATTCTTGCAGTCCTAGACAGAGGATTTAGGTCGATCGCTATTACCTTTTTCCCCATCCTCGTTAAAGCCTCAGTTCTGTCACCGTCCTCCAGAGCTAGTAAGACTACGTCGGCAATTAATATCCCCCTCGGACTTACCCTTCTCCTTTCACTGAATAACTCAGGTATTGTGGCTGAGGCGTCTTCACCCACTCCCAGAACTTCTTCAGCCCCCGCTTTTCTTAGAACTTTTTCAATAGCCTTTTCTCTTTCAACAGTTCTGTAGAACAAGTTTACCTCAATCTTTGCGTTTACTTCTTTTGCTAGCTCCACGATCTCTTTAGGCACAAGAGCCGCCATATTTCCGTTAACTGATATCACTGGATGTTTAGCTAGTAAAAGTGTTGCTACAGAGGCTTTGATCGCGTCTATTGCAAATTGTTGAGTCTTTTCCCCTATAAGATAATCGAAGCATTCCCCCCTTCCGTGAGCTATCAGCCCTTGTGGGACCACATACCCTTCCTCTAATCCTTCTACGATTTTTTCCCTTATTATGAGGGATTCTTTTCTGGGGTGGTTTTCTGGGATCAATGAACGGACACTCCACTCCTTGCTACCTTGTGCTTTATCCATCCTTCTTCACACTCTCCTAGTTTAAGTATTAAGCCTTTCTTTCTAAATGAGTCTTTATATGGAGAGATAAAACCTAATTCCTCTGTGAACTTCTTCGCCACTTCGAAGAATTTGTGGATAGTAGGATTAAGGAGGAACTGGTTTATGTAGTTTAATGCATGTTCGTTGGTCTTGAGGAGAAGGCTCGTTGAAAGTCGTGACTCTGGTAAACTACAGATTTGTACGTCATCCGTAACTGTAAATACTTCCACTTCCCCTATAGTAGGAGCGCCAGGTTTTTTTCTGTAAACTATTCCGCCTCCATAATACTCCGAAATAACGTCGCCTAGACCGTTTTTTGACAGGACCTCGCTTTCGTGAGCTGTAAGCAATGCCTTCCTTAAATCCGTTAATCCCAATTCATAAGCTATCATTGCGTATCCTAAGCTTATTGCACCACTCATTCCGTAACCATAACCCAAAGGCACTTCGCTGTATACGTCTATGGATAACGTACCCAACTTCTTCAATGTGAGTAAGTTCCCGAAGTTACCTAGTTCCAATCTATCACCGTTACTTCTGATGACGGATATCTTTTCACGGTCGCTCAATTTTCCGGTTACAACTAGTTTTGGTTCTAACGTTAAAGAAAGACCTATTGAACCACTTTTTAAGATGTCGTTATCATAAACTGGGTACCAGACTCCAGAAACATTTAGTGGTACTGATACCTCTAAGTGCAATTTATACAAAAGTTTATAGCTCAAGTATATATTTTAATCTCTTAAATCAGCGTTATAGAGAGTAATAAATGATGGTAATTACTGACGCGTCACTCTTTAGTAGAGCTTTGACTACAATAGACATTAAGAAAATAGAGAAGTATCTCGATAAAACTGAACAAGTAGTTTACGTGGGTAAGGCTACATCCGTCTCAGGTGACTTAATAAGATATGCTAGAGCCAAATATGTCGCATCTCCTAACCTTTTAGGTAATGGAAATAAGATAGAGGAGAGCAAAGAACAGAGCGGTTCTTCAGTTTATAAATACTATAATGTGGCTCCTGGTTTAACATTCGAGGAATTATTAACTGAGTTAAAGCCTTCGGGCTTTGTACCCGTTCTTTTACCCTTCTACTTGAAGGGAACAGTAGGAGGGTTTATATCGAGTAATGGTTCAGGATTTGGTAGTTATAAGTTCGGTTTTGTGAGGGGTAAAAAGGAAGTACACAAGCTTGTTGGATCTAATGTAGCAACTATAATGACAGCTAAGTATCCAGAGGTCATAGAAGTAGATACGGAGACAGAATATGCGTGGAGTGCCGTAATTGTAGACGGTAGGGAAAGGTATTATTTGCCCTCATTTTACGCTAAATTTTTGGGTATAAGTAGAGGTGGTAACGTGGATTCCTATACTTTGCTTAGTGACTTTAGTTCTCAGATAATAAGAAGTTTTAAGAGGGATTATTTCCCTCTAATCCTTTTATATCCTCCGAATTCGAGAAATAAGATCTTTTCGATCCCGAACTATGAGGAAGTTTTGACTTACATTATAAATTATAACTCGCCTGAGAAGTATTACGTAACTATAGGTAACGCAAAATTTAATGATCTGGAGAAGATCTCTGAATTCCTGCTGAAAAACAAAGATGTAAAACCTTTTCCCAGCCCAAGGGAATATACAACATTAGAATTAACAATTCTTAAAGAGATTGGAAAGAAAGTAAAGACGCCTAAGCAATACAGTAAAATATCCAAATTATACGTAGACTCGTTAAAGTGCATAAATTGTGGGTTATGTTTAGATGTTTGTTTAGCATATAAAATAACGGGTAACCCAGTCTTTTCTCCCATGGCTAGAATAGGTCGTCTTATATTTGAAGAGACTAGCTTCGAAACATGTTTCGGTTGTACTAAAGACGAGGAGATATGTCCAGTAAATATCCCTATTAGTGAATTAATGACTGAAGGTGTAAACAAAGTATCACCAACTACTAAGCCTCCGATTGAGATATCTGACGTGACGGCTGACATAAGAGCACTTGAGAAGAAGTTAAATGAGAAGTATAGGAATAGACCTCTATTCTTCCTATTTGTGGGGTGTGCTGCTAAATATGATCCTATTGGTCTGAGAGGGTTCTTACAGTTTTTATTAGATAATGGAGATAAGCTCCCAGCACGATTCTCTCCTAAAGTTAGACTAATCTCTGGGAGGTGCTGTGGCTTCGACGACTATTTAGCTGGAGATGACGAAGGAGCAAGGAAGAAAGTTATGTCAATTATTGAAGAAAAGAACAACAGTGGGGCTATAAACGTATACTTTATGTGTCCGGAAGGTTTGTACGTTTACAACAAGTTCTCTGACCAAAAGGGGATTTTAGCTTATGAGGTAATTAAGGATCAAGTCCAAGGAAAAATACATACCGGTTGTTGGGCTAAGAAATTAGGAATTAAAGGTGATGATGATGAATGTGCGGGTTTGACTTTTACTACTTATCAGGGTTTTCCATTCCCTTATAGCAAAAAGCAAGTAGCGACAATATGTCCTTTCTCGACGTGGAAGTTCGGAACTTTATCGGTATACGGTCAACTTTATAAAGAGAACGTAATTCAGCAGACCGAAGTCGCCGAGAATGCTGCTGATGCTGAGAAAGAAATCTTAGATTTAGCACTTGTTTCGATAAAAGATGCGTTAATCCAGTCAGTAGATGAAATTGCAGAAAAAGTCGGGCTATGGAGCCTAGGAGGAGAGCAGTACTTCATAACAATTACCTTCCCTATATTGTCAAAACACTTCAGTGACACTTATAAGAGCAACCTAAAGGCATCTGACAAAAAGGATTTAATCGTCAAGTATCTAAATTCCATAATAAACGACCCCATAATGTTAGAGAGTAAGCTGACTTTAGTTGTTGATTACCTTAAGAGCCAGAACTATGAAGATGTAGTTTCAGATGCCCAGTCCAAGATAGTTACCTCACCAAGGCTAGAGTTCTCTATGGCAGATATAGCTAAGTCAGAGGAGATGAAAAAGGCTTTAAGGGAGATAATTAGGAGAGCAATATCTACTAAAACGATAGAAAGGATATTTAAGGACGTATTATATTCTTGAAATAAGCTGTTTGGTAAAAGTTTTTAATCTTAGCGGTATATTGTAAATCATGAAGACGTTATTTAAAGGAGTTTTAATAACAATCGTAGTTTTAGTCTCAGTATTAGGTTTCCTTATGTTTGAAACACATAGCCTAGCGTCTAGCTCACAACAAACTACTTTAGAAGATCCACACTACATAGGTACAATCTATATATACAACCTTTCCGCATTGAGTAGCTTTGTTTCGGCTTATGGTTACAATGTGAGTAATCTCACTAACATATTTGGAGAAGGAGTAATTCACGTACTTGAATACAACAACACAAGAGGAGTACTAGGTTATATTCAAGTGGAAGGACCGGAAGCTTCCTTAATATTTTATTATATAAACTCGACTTTAACACAACACGGGTTTAAACAAGGCTCTTATAATAACCTCATATACTATTACGCAAACAAAACTGCAATAGGTTTCGACGGTCATTACGTGTATTTTGCTCACGATAACATATCTGCGTCTGAAGCCGTAAATATAATAATTTCTCTGTATAACTCTCCTAAGGTTCTACCTTCCCCAATAAGCGGTTTAATATTCCAAGGATATGTAAAGAACACGAGTTTTGAAGGGTTTGCCAATGACCAGATGATAATACTAAAGGCTAATTCAACCTCTGCAAACTTCACGAAACTTGAAAATCTATTCCATTTCTTCCTATTCGAAACCCATAACTATAGTTTTGAAGGAAATGTTATAATAAAGAACTCTACGACAGTAGTTTATGAATTGACTGCACAGAAAGACAACGGACAGTCTGTATACGTCATAATAGGTATTGAAAAGGGAACCAATGGAGTGGATTATGGCGCTATGATAATTTCTCCTAAACAAATAAATTACACTGAAATCTTTAACTATCTGTGAAATACGATAATTTAACCTATCTTTTTTATATTCTTAAGTTTTTCATTTTATCAAGATTTACTAAAAGCTTTGTCATATTAACTATTGTATTTTCCGGTTTAATGGTGTTGTTTTACCTCAGTATAGGAAAAATAATATTTGTTACCTATCTATTTCCCCAACTAAAAATAAGTGCCCTAGAATTTGTTACGTTCTTCTTAGTCTTTAATTTATTTTCCTCAATAGTCCAAAAGGCAGATTTTGACTTTTTACTGACCTCCCCAGTAAAGACTACAACATTAGCCCTTTTATATATAGTAGGAAGCATGTTTACCGGGGGAGCTTACTTTATAGTTCTCAGTACTTACATGATTTTGCTCTATCCCCCTCCGTACTCATATATCGCTTTCACCTCTTTTTCAATTTTCGGAATAGCAGTTAGTTCTTTGACCTTAGCAAAAAATAAGTTCTATATAATCTTTGCGTTAGTTTTTCTAAGTTGGCTACCTTATTTTCACTTCTACTTTACACCAACAGCGTTAATATTTGGACACTTATTAAGCGGAATTCTAAGCTCCCTAATCCTTTCAGCACTCGTACTTTATTACTCCGTTAGATATGCTGACTTACAACTATCTGGGTCTAAAGTTAGAGCCAAAAGAAGCAGTCTCATTAATGGTAAACAATCTGTTCTTCGTATAATCTGGAATAATTATGAGTTCGTTTGGGGTTATGGTTCTACTTTTTCTGGGAGAAGGATATTCTTCTACATTATCCCTTACTATAAGGCGATAGGGATTTCAGTGCTTATCTCCTTAGTATATTTGTGTGTAGAAATAACTTTTCGTCCACCGTTTTACACGGGGATTATAGCACCTAATGTACTGATCGTGTCCTTTCTGTCTACTACCGGTCTTTATGCACTTTCACAAGAGAGACCTTGGCTAACCTTTATGTCTTTAGACCAGGGGAGAATAATAGCAGAAAAAATAATTATTAAGACTCTGCAAACTGCCTTCCTCTCACTTCCCTTTGTAATTGTAGACACTATACTAGGGAGATTTACAGTAGGCATGTCGCTTTTTAGCGGCGTAATGGCGGGGTACTTAGTCACAGCAATCCTTATGAGTAAACTGAACCCGATACAGTTCAGAGGTGAGGTTTACAACTACAAGGCTGGAAGCGGTATGATAGTGGTTATAATGGTTG
>NZ_JBBHKU010000069.1:0-32282 GCF_037389295.1 Stygiolobus sp. RP850M
CACCAAGATAAAAACCCCGTGCTCACCCTTAAATAGTATTACGCGAAAACAATTTCTTATAGAACGAGAAAAGATTGTTGAATAAAATTATATTAAATTAACAAAATTGTTGTCCACACTCGAATAAGAAGAGGTTAACTTAATTGTAAATAGTTAAAAAATAATTTTAAATTACAAGGCCTTGAACTTTTCGTGCCACACTTCGTAAGCTTTAACCATTTCTTCATTTACACTGGGTTTTCTAACCTTTAGAACTTCCATGAAGTCGTTAGTTGCTACTGGTCTAGGTTCCGATAAGTTCCTTTCAAACATCTCCTTTACTACCTTAATCTGAGCAGCTTGAACAATATCCTTAATATCGCTCGCTGTATACCCTTCAGTTAGTTCTGCGAGTTGATTCAAATTAACACTACTGTCCAAATTGATCTTAGATGTGTAGTACTTTAATAACGCCAGCCTTTGATTAAAATCGGGAAGTCTGACGTAGATTCTCTTCTGGAATCTCCTTAGGAATGGTTCATCTAATCTCCATGGCTTATTCGTTGCACCTATAACGTAAACTTTGAACGTTTCAGACTTATCTTGTAATCCGTCCATTTCTTTTAAAAATTGGTTTCTAACTCTTACCTCTCCGCCGTTTTCGCTATTATACACACCAAGTAACGCATCTATCTCGTCAATAAATATTATAACCGGTTTATTCTCCTTTTTAGAGAGTTCCCTCGCGTTGTTGAATATTTTAGCTACGTTCTTCTCTGCTTCACCTAGCCACTTAGACATAATCGAAGCAGCGTCGACCTGAATAAAATATGAGTCAATTTCACTAGCCACTGCTGCTGCTATCATAGTTTTACCACAACCTGGAGGACCGTATAAAAGAATGCCTCTAGGCCATCCGAGAGGGAATAAGTCAGGTCTTTTTGTTGGATATACTATAGACTCTTTTAACGCTTCCTTCACATCATCAAGTCCTACTATGTCATTAAAAGAGACCTTAGGTTTTTCCTTTACTATGAGATCCTCTATACTAACAGATGTTGTCTTAGCTTGTTCTTCCCCATTAGCAGGAACTACTTCTTTTAGTACCTCTATTCTTTTTTTATACTCATTAATCATCTGTTCATAGACTTTAACAGCATTAGAATCATGATACAACGCTATCAATTGAGATAAAACTTCTATAGCTTTTTTATAGTTATTTATAGCCTCCTCTATGTTTCCTTCCTTATCAGCTTTTACAGCTGCAACAGCATATTTTCTTGCCATTTCTTCTAACATTGACTGAGCCGACATCTACTCATCCCTCCAATGCTATCAGACCCTTCTGTTCCAATCTCTTTAATAGATTGAGAACTTCTACCTTATCTACCCCATAGTTCTTTGAAATATATTCTAGATCAAGGAATCCTCCCGTACTTCTAATGTAATCCAAGAGTATATCTTCTGTTAATTGGCGCTTTATTTGTATTGCCTGAGCTTTAGGTTTAGGTAATTCTGCCGGAGGATGAGGTAATTCTGGCAAGATTTCTCTAACTTTTACTTCTGCCATCTTTTGAGCCTCATCTAATATCTGCTTAGCTTGTTCGTCAACTATTGCTGGAACTACAGATCTCTCACTTATGGCACCTGTTTCTATAGCAATACTGTTAACACTGCTTGTTATGGAGTCTAACGCTAAAGCCACTTCAGGAGTTACTCCCTTTATCTGATCCTTAAGTTCTCCTAATATTTTCGCAACTGGAATTAGGACTAGAGATACACCTTGCAATTCCTGAACAGTATCGAGCTTTAGTCTGACCTTTTCTATTGCCAAATAAGCAGTATAAATTATTTTGATCATTTTCCTAATGTCAGAGATCTCTTGCGCATAGATAGTAGCCCTAGCAACATCACCCTCAATTTGGGCTCTAACTACTTTTTCGAAGAGCTCCTTGTCCCTCTCCTTTAACCTCCTTATTGCCTCGTCAAGTCTGTCTTGCTGTTCCTTTAGCTTCAATGATATTTCCGTAATCATCTTCCCTAATTGTACTTTTCGCTTCTTATCATTGTTAAAAATTGATGATAACTTATCAAACATCCTAAGTCACTAGATTAGTTACAAAGTATTTATTACCCTTACTGGTATTGGCAAAGGCACTTCACTCTTATTACTTTCCGTCTTTGTAGATTGTTCTGTCTGCGTGGGTAATGAGGGAGAAGGCTTTAAATCCAAACTCTCTTTATCAAGCCCGTCTAGCTTATCTAACGTTTTTCTTATATCATCCCTTTCCGCGGTATAACTCTCTTTAGATTGCCTAAGGATCTCTACCGAATTCTTATATGCAGTTTCTGGTAACTCTCCCGAGATATAACTCATTTTAAGTGCTATTGTAGCCCTATCGATCTGAGATAACTGATCCTCAATTTTGTTTAACCTATCCTTAAGTTTCCCCTTGAGTTTACTTTGTTCATCTCTGACCTTTAACATTTCGGCGTCCAACTTTCTCTTCATATCATCATACATACTCTTTGGGATCTCGTTCTTAGAGTATAACTCCTCTAACGCTTTCTGTCTTCTTCTTATTTTATCCATATATCCTAAAATCTTGTAAGCCTCGCTCCTCCACTCTGGAATTAATACTAATGAATCCCCATCTAATTTCAGACTGTCAGGAGCGTAACTCTTTATCTCATCTCCTTTAGAAATCTCTACGCCAGTTACTGTTCCGTCGATTTCAGTATAAACGTGAAGTAGAATCCCTACATCTCTACCGTAAATGTCCTTTATCTTTTGTCCTATGAACTTCGTTAATACTTCAACTGAAACCGGCATGGTATTACTCCTCAAAATTATCAGCTGAGTATGATTTATTTAAAAGGATTTGGGCTCCTCAGCAGGTAGAGGCTCATCACGGATAAGTGCTTTTAACCCTCATCATCGGCTAGGTAATATTATGATAGATTATTTAAAAAGGATTCCTAACGCAAGTTATGATTTACAATGAGCTTACAAACACTGGAGAATATAACGGGACAATTTTCACAGCTCTTACATGTAAACCCAACACCTCTAGCTTCAACATTCATTATCATAGGATTGTCAATACTAATAATCCTTCTTCTCGGAGGCATCGCTTACGGAGTAGTACAGGCTTTTAAAACCTTGCCTAATATGCCGTTCAGAGGTTTCGTTATCTTAATGTTAGTTATAGCCACGTTCCTATTAATTATAGGAATATTAATACCCTAAAATACTATAACTTTTTCCCGTAATACTCTAAGCCATAATCCCTTTCTATTTCTATGATTCTATTATATTTACTAGTCCTTTCACCTCTAGCAGGAGCACCAGTTTTGATAAAGTCACTTTGAACTCCCACTGCTAGGTCAGCAATAAAGGAATCCTCAGTCTCACCACTTCTATGGCTAACTATAACCTTTATGGAATTCTTTTTAGCCAGCTCTATATAGTCGAAAGTTTCGCTTAAAGTACCAATTTGATTAGGTTTAACTATAGTTCCAATGGTCGACTTCTTCTCAATTCCTTTTTTAAGATACTCCACATTAGTGGTATATAGATCATCACCTATTACTATAGTCTTCTTAAGCTTTGACTGTAGAATAGAAAACCTTTCAAAATCATTTTCATTGAATGGATCCTCTAAATATAGAATAGAATACTCATTTGCTAAGCTAACGTAATAATCTATCATTTCATCCGGAGAGTATTTCCTACCGTCTATCTCGTAGGCACCATCTTTGAAAAAGTCTGAAGCCGCTGCGTCCATACCTAGATAAACTTGACCGTCGTACCCAGTCTGTTTTACAGCCGTATATATGAGATCCAAAGCATCCCTAGTCTTCTCGAGAGGTGGAACGACTCCACCTTCATCTCCTAAGGCAGTGTAGAGTTTACCATATCTCTCTGTTATCAGCTCTTTTAGCCTCTTATAGATTGAAGTCGAGGCGATTAAAGCCTCTGAAAATGTATCAAACTCCTTGGGTATGATAATGAACTCTTGGATTTTAAGCATGTTACCCGCATGAAGCCCACCATTTAATATATTAAGTAAGGGTATAGGAACATACCTAACCCTAGGACCTCCAATATATTTGAAATATTCTAGCCCTAGAAATTTAGAGGCAGTTTTGAGAACTGCTATAGAAGTGGCTATTGTAGTGTTCCCTCCAATTCTACTCTTGTTCGGAGTTCCATCAAGCTTAATAAGAGCTTGGTCTATTGCTAACTGATCCAGAACACTAAAGCCATGGAGTGAATCATTAATTACTGAATTAATTATTCGAACAGCTTCTGTAACTCCGCCATCCTTATCCCTAAGTTCTACAGCTTCCCTAGTTCCCTTTGATGCGCCTGCAGGAGCGTCTCCGAAGTCAGAAATCCCGCCGTAAGTCTCAACCCTTACTCTAACTGTCCTGTTACTTCTAGAATCGAGAATTTGATA
Organism: Stygiolobus sp. RP850M; assembly: GCF_037389295.1. NCBI lineage: Archaea > Thermoproteati > Thermoproteota > Thermoprotei > Sulfolobales > Sulfolobaceae > Stygiolobus > Stygiolobus sp. RP850M. The sequence continues at coordinate 4,443 of NZ_JBBHKU010000069.1, forward strand.
ACCCTTTACCTTTCTTATTCTGAACGAATCGCTCATTTTAAATCCTTGATTAATATTCAAATAGAGAAGATTAATATATGTTACCTATTTGTTACAGCTCAATACCTTTGATCATATACGGGGTATTAACGCCAGTTTACGCTCGAATCCTAAGGGGAAAGATAAGTAACGAAAAAGCATTTTATATCACTTGGGTCACAGCACCGTTTTTGGTAGCGTATTTTTACCTTCAAACCATAATAACTTTACCAATCTTAATATTTTTCAATATTATAGGATATGTAATAGCTTTGAATAAAAAATACAAATTCATATCCCCTTTACTTCTGACGGCGTCAATATTATGCCAATTAATTTATAGTTTATTTGTATTACATATTACTCATGCCTAGGAAAAAACAGAGCGAGCCAGACGTATGCCCTAATTGTGGAACAAAAGTTGATAAACCGACAAAGACTTGGCAACTAGTATCTCCTCTACCAGATGCATATGGAAGAATAACCATAACAGTTATGGGCTCTTATGAATGTCCTAAGTGTGGACATAAATGGAAAGCAGTAGTTTCAAAAATAAAGGCTGGAGGGAGCTCCGTAGAGGTAGAGGGTAAGAAAGGAGTTAAGAAGATAGGAGAAGAGCAAGAGAAGGAGGAGGAAAACAGAGCCGAAGTAATAGAACTTGATTTGAGTGACCTTGATGAAGATGAAGAAGAGTGACATCATACTTTTAATACTTATTTTAATGATCTATATAGGAGTATTTTCAGGAGTAGTACAGACAGCTAGCGTAGAAGGAGTTTCAATGTATCCGGAATTTCAAAATGGCTTCCTAACTTTCTATACTTCTCCAAAAAACATTAGTGTAGGAAATATAATTATATATAAATCAACTCTAGGAACTTATGTAATTCATAGAGTTATTCAAATTAACCCTCAATATAATAGTTATATAACACAAGGTGTAGATCCAATAACCAATCCCATTCCTGATAATAGAATAGGTTTAGAACAACCTTACGGTGTTCCTCACCAATTCATTATAGGAAAAGTGTTAGAGATTCATGGAATAATATTTTCAATACCTTACCTCGGATATATTTCTATATTATTCTCATTACTTTAAGATAGATATTTTTCCCTCACTTCTCAGTCTGTACACCCTATACGTAGGAGTCACTGAAGAGGGGTGATTTGCAGTAACTTGATCAATCCTACCGACAGAGGTATTTGATGGAGAGTTTAACAGTAATTGCGGATTCTTGTAAGCCTCTTCAACTATCTGCCTAATTGCATCTGCATATTTATCAAGAACCTCTTTCGGTTCGGTTTCAGTAGGTTCTATCATTAAAGCCTCTTCTACGTTAGGCGGGAAATAAATTGTAGGAGCGTAAAAGCCCCTATCGATCAGTGCTTTAGCGATATCATTAGCCGAAATCCCGGTCTCGTTAAACAATTGTTTCGCCGAGAATACAACCTCGTGTTTTCTGGGTCTATCTGAATAAGGTAATGAGAGACCTCTTACTCCCTTGAGTTTACTTATTAGGTAGTTAGTAGCTAGACTACTCAACTTTCCTACTATAGAAATGCCTTCAGAACCTAAACCTAAAATGTATGAATACGCTCTTACAACATTAGCAATATTGCCATAAAAGGTAGCTATCTTACCAATACTTTTAGGCGGAACATAATTTAGTGTAAACTTTCCATCCTTTTTCTGAACTAAGGGATAGGGCAAATAGTCTACTATTTCACCTTTGGCGCATATAGCTCCAGCACCTGGCCCTCCTCCACCATGAGGGACTCCAAAGGTCTTATGGAGATTGAGATGAACAACATCGAATCCCATGTCTCCCGGTCTGACTATTCCCAGTATCCCATTTAGGTTTGCACCATCATAATAGAGTTTAGCATCAACCCTATGAAGAATCTTGGATATCTCTAGAATATCACTCTCAAAAAGTCCTAGTGTATTAGGATTAGTGAGCATGAACCCGGCTGTCTTTTCGCTTGTAACTTCCTTTAATATGTCTATATCTATTAGCCCATCCTTGTTTGTCCTTATGTAGATTACCTTATATCCTGCCATAGCTGCACTTGCTGGATTAGTACCATGAGCAGAATCCGCTATTAACATTTCATCACGATTTCTTCTATTCTTATCTTCATGATATTTCTTTATCATTAAGACACCTGCTAATTCTCCAGCCGCACCTGCTGGAACTTGAAGACTACATTGATCCATACCAGTGATCTCAGCTAACATATTTTGCATCTCGTAAATCATTTCCAGAATTCCCTGAACAGTGTCAAAATCTTGTAACGGGTGATATTCAAAAACTAGCTCTGAAGTTTTTTCTTCCACTTTAGGATTATATTTCATAGTGCATGAGCCTAAAGGCATAAATCCAGTATCCACTCCGAAGCTCATTTGAGAGAGCCTTACGAAGTGCCTAACTACTTCTAGTTCTGATAGCTCTGGTATTTCAGGCTCTTTACTTCTCTTAAGTTTTTCAGGTATTCTTAATTGGATTTCTATTTCCTTCTCGTGTGGAACCAGAGTTCCTATCCTACTATTATTTCCCTTATATTCCGTTATTAGTGGTTCGTCCCACTTAGCTTGTCTCCACATTTTCAATAACCTCCTTCACCTCACTTACTAAAGTGTCGATCATTTGCTTTGTGTGAACCTCAGTAACACAAAACAATGCCTCATTTCTATCAATTTTGATACCACCATGAATTTTCTTCTCTAGCAGATGAGAATGAATTAAGGAGTAATCAATAGGAAATTTGAGCAAGAACTCTTCAAAGAAGTCCCCTTTAAAGGGCGAGATAACACCGTCTATCCTCTCGAACTGTTCTTTCGCATAATGACTCCTCCTATATATCTCCTCAGCTAACTCCTTTAGCCCTTTCCTCCCTAGTAAAGATAAATATACTGCATTTGCGATCGCCATCAAAGCCTCATTAGTAGTAATATTCGAAGTTGCTTTCTCCCTCCTAGCAAATTGCTCCCTAGTTTGTAAAATTAATGTAAAAGCTCTGTTCCCGTCAGAGTCCCTAGTAAGACCTACTATTCTCCCAGGCATTTGTCTGATAAGTTGCCCGTCCCACCTAACTGCCATAATTCCAACTAAAGGACCTCCGTAATTTAAAGGCAAGCCTAGTTCCTGCCCATCACTGATAGCAATATCAACCCCGTATTCACCTGGAGATTTTATAAGACCGAGAGATAGGGGATTAACACCCATAATAGTTATGATATTGTTCCTTTTAGCATATTCGACTATCTCTTCGACATTCTCTTCAAAGATACCGTAATAGTTAGGCTGTTGTATATATATTGCGGTTATATCTTTAGAAGACGATAGTATCTCTTTTGCCTTTTCATACTCTAATTGACCAGAGTTCTTGTTATAAGGGATCTCAACAATTTTTATTCCCTTACCGTATACCCACGTTTTTAATTCCTCCTTATGATAAGGGTTCATGTTTTCTGGGATTAATATTGTAGATCTCTTGTTGATTCTGTTTGCCATCATCACAGCTTCAGCTAAAGCAGAACCCCAATCATATAGAGATGCATTAACTACTTCCATCTCTAATAGTTCCGCAATCAGACTCTGATACTCGAAAAGTGCCTGAAGTAAACCCTGAGTTATCTCTGGTTGATATGGAGTATAAGAAGTATAGAATTCTGAACGGCTAATGATAAATTTTACAGCCTCAGGAACGTAATGAGGGCAAACACCCCCACCCATAAATGGGGGCATGAGTAATTTCATGTTTTTATTTTTTAATTCATTAAGCCTTAACGTAATTTCGTACTCCGATAATGGTTCTTTATAAGGTAAGTTAAGCTCTCTCCTCAATAGGATCTCGTTAGGTACATCGGAGAAGAGATCATAAATATCGTGTACTCCTATTGCTTGAAGCATTTCCTTAATGTGAGCTAGGTTAGGTAGCCACGGATGCATGTCCATATAAATATCAAACAGTTATACTTGATCACGGTTAATAATGTTTAGTTCACCCCTTTTGGATATTGAAATAAAGCTAAATGCGGATATAGGAGAATTCGCAGGCTGGCAAATGCCGATGAAATACACAAGTTATCAAGACGAACACATGGCTGTGAGAACATCATGTGCATTTTTCGACCTTTCACACATGGGAAGACTCAGAATTAAGGGAAAAAATGACGAGTTGGACAAACTGGTCGCCAAGGATATAAACAAGGAAAAAGAAGGAAAAATGATAGGACCTACCGCATTCCTCAATGATAGGGGTGGTTTTGAAGACGACGTAATGTTATATAAGGTCAAAGAGGATGAGTTTCTCGTTGTTACTAATGCTATAAACAGAGAGAAAATAATCAGTTGGATAAAGAAAAATTCCTCACTAGATGTTCAAGACTTGACATTCGATCTAGCTATGATTGCAATCCAGGGGAGAAGTGTGTGGAACTTCGTTGAAAAAGTAGATCTTCAACCTTTAGAATTTAGGTTGAACACAAAATTCATGAGCGAGGATGTATTTTTATTAAGTAGGTCAGGGTGGACGGGAGAGGACGGCGTAGAATTATGGGGACCTCCCGAAACACTCTCAAGGTTGATCACCAAGCTTGTTAATTTGGGTGTGAAGCCAGCAGGTCTAATTACTAGGGACAGTCTGAGGCAAGAAATGGGTTTTGTACTTTACGGGGAGGACATCGATTCAACTACTACACCTATAGAAGCCAGATATTGGGTTTTTTCTCTAGAGAAAGAGTTTATAGGAAGGGACAAGATTTTAGAACAGTTAAAAAATGGAGTAGACAAGATAAGAATCGGATTTAAAGGAAAAAAGAACGAGAGGATCTTACCCAGAAGGGACAATCCGTTTAAAGTTTTAGGTACTCAAGTAGGATATGTTACGAGTAGTACTTACAGCCCTTACTTAAGCAGGGTTATAGGGATGGGCTACATTAAATCGAGTCACCTTTACTTAGGATTTAACTTAAACATTGACGTAAGGGGAAAATTAATAGATGTAAAAATATCAGACTTCCCATTAGTTAAGTGATAAAGATGAGCAACGAAATCGTTGTAGAAGGAAAATATAAGGTCTTAAAAGACAGATACTATACTGAGACCGACGAGTGGATAACTATAGAAAATAATGTGGCTAAGGTAGGGATAACAGATTACGCTCAGAAGAAGCTGAGAGACATTGTAGGAGCTGACTTACCTCAACCAGGTAGGGAAGTCAAAGCAGGAGAACAAGTCGCCACTGTAGAATCAGTGAAAGCTGCTGCCGATATATATTCCCCACTTTCCGGAAAGATAACAGAAGCCAATGAAGAATTAGTTACCTCGCCCGAATTAATAAATAAAGAACCTTATGGTGCAGGATGGATTTTCAAACTAGAAATTTCAGATCCAAAAGAAATCGAAAAACTGTTAAACTACGAGCAGTACATAAATACAATTAAAAAGAGGGAGGGACTGTAAAATGTCAATAGAGGTATTAGAAGGATACGTGCCCGTTTTTCCAAAGCCATCTTACATGGTTGTAGGAATTCCTGACGCTGGACTCGTAGGAGTCATAGCCACCGAATACCTAATAGAAAAACTCGGTTTGAAGGAATTCGCTACATTATATGCCCCAGGTTTACTACCTCCTATCTCCCACGTAAAAGACGGGATAGCTAAATCACCCATAAAACTTTACCATGGAAATAACATACTCGTCTTCCATTCGTGGATAGCAATTCCCTCAGAAGCATTATATCCGATCTCACGAGAGATAGTAAAAATAGCTAAGAAATATGGTATATCAACGATCATCTCAATAACAGGTCTTCCGATAGAAGACAGATTAAATGCTAATACAATAAACGCGTATTGGATAGGTAATAGTGAAGAGATCGCTCAAGAAATGGAAAAAATTGGCTTAATGAAGAAATTCGGTGACGGGTATATCGCAGGCCCCTATGCTCCGTTACTAATTGAAGCTAAAAAAGAGAACATTAATAACTTCACCATAGTAGTGGAATCGTTCTTAGACCTACCTGATCCCGAAGCATCTGCACTAGCACTTTCGATTCTTTCCAAATATATCGGTTTTAACATATCTGTAGACGAACTGATGCAAGAGGCAGAAGAGATAAGAGAGAAGATCAAAGGCTTAATGGCTCAAACAAAAGCCGAACTTCCAAGATACGCGTCTGGCAAACCTATGACCTACGCGTGATGGAAAAATGCCAGTTTTTAAAGATCTGGATGAATTAATCAGATACTTAATATCTAAACAAGAGGAGGAATTTAAGCAGATAGAGCAAGAAATCAAGAGAGAGTTTGCAGAAGTCGAGAACTTCATTAAGTCAAGATCTCCCTTATACTCCGTTGAGGAACTACAAGATTGTTACAAATATGTAATAGACATGCCGAAAGCCGATACATCAAGCCTTAAAATCACAACAAGTGAAAACACTATAAGAGTTTATTGCAAGACAAAAAGCGGTAATACATATTATCTTAAATTCACAATTCCACCAGATGCAGATCCTAATTCTGTTGAAGTAACAAGACACAAATGGTTGATCGTAATTACGGTTAAAAAGAGGCACTAATTTTTTTAAAAGCTTAGAATAAGTTAGAAATGTTTATATAAACGCCGTTTAAGTTTAATAATAGGGAATTATTTTGGCAGAGGAAACTAATAAAACACCAAAAGACGTGGAGACTAGAAAAGTTCAAAGATTAGGTTCATCCTCCCTTTTCATCACATTACCCAAGAAGTGGATTAACAAGTGGGGAATAAAACCAGGGGATAAAATTATTATGGAGATATCTGAAGATGGAACACTAAGGTTAGTAGCGGAAAAAGTAAAGATAAACTACAATAGGAGGAATGTAAAGATAGATATAGATAGCTATAAACAACCCATGACTACAGCAATACCATGTTTATACATCTTAGGATACGACGAGATCGTATTTACTTCAAAAAAGAACATAGATCCTAAAGAATTTGAAGACGTAATAAATTACTCGAAGCACTTGGTAGGAATTGAAGTAGCAGAAACTAGTGAAAACAGTATAAAGCTGGACTGCTTGCTCGATACTGAAAAAATAGGCTCCGAGTCCCTTCTCAGACGTATTCTGAACATTGCATCAAGAAAAGTTGATGAAATTCTAGGATACTTAAAAGGACAACCCTTGGCAGAAGTGCAGCCTAGCTTAGAGGACTTGAAGAGAGTACAATTGATGTTATTGAGAAGGAGTATGGGAGGCAGATACACGTCTGAAAGAGACACATTAAGAAACTTCATAATAGCTATTAACTCGATTATTATTCTCCGTGTATACAACATTATGACTAAATTAAGCAACACGATAAAGAACACTAAACCGATCCTCACTCAAGAACAAGTAAAGATCTTGACGGAAATGTTCCAGAAAATAAATGACTTATTTGATGAGATCATAATGACAATATTATTCCCGAGCGTTAAAAGGATCTCTAACGGCCATAATATAATCTCCCAGTTGAAACAAGGACTAGAACAGCTTAACATACAAGAACCGTTAATCAAAAATTATCTAGAGGAGTTAGTTCAAAGTTTAGAGGAGGCGTTAACAAACTCCTCTTGCTCAATATTTTTGGAAGAATTACCGTGGATCGAGAGAAATTTTAATGCGTGAACAAAAATAGATATGGAGAAAAGTAATGACCACACTAAAAATAAAAAACCTTCACGTGCAAGTTGAAGGAAGAGAGATACTTAAGGGAGTAGAGCTTGAAATTAACTCAAGAGAAATTCACGTACTTATGGGACCTAACGGAAGCGGTAAAACCTCTTTATCATTAGCTATAATGGGACACCCTAAATATAAAATCACGGAAGGTAAAATCCTTCTTGACGGAGAAGATATCACAAACCTGGAGACTTACGAGAAAGTGAGAAAAGGTCTTTTCTTAGCTTTCCAAAATCCTATAGAGATTAGTGGAGTTAAACTTTCTACGCTTCTTGTAGCAGAATATAACAGAATTTACGGCTCCTCAACACAACCCTTACAAGTGATATCACAAGTTAAAGAGCTAAGCAAAACTGTAGGCGTTTCAGACTCACTTTTAAACAGAGGGATTTTCGAAGGATTTAGTGGAGGAGAGAAGAAAAGAACAGAAATCCTTCAAATGCTCCTCATGAAACCTAAAATAGCAATCCTAGACGAGCCAGACTCAGGAGTAGACGTGGATGGATTAAAAGCGATTTCAAATTCTATACTAAAGCTCAGAGAGGAAAACAATACTGGGTATTTGATAATTACTCATTATAGAAGGATCTTAGAACATATCAACGCCGACAGAGTACACGTACTATATAAAGGAAAGATCGTTGCTAGCGGAGGTATGGAGTTAGCTAAACTAATAGATGAAAAAGGTTACGAAGGAATAGTCAAATGATAGACTCTTTTTACAAATTATTCATAAGCAAGTTTAAATTAGATCTTTAACACAGTTAATGTGAGGTAATCCCAATTGCCAGAAGAGAAAATATCCGTTGATCTAAACGAATTAATAAACGCTACAATAGAAGCTAAAAATCACTCGCTCACACAGCAAGAATTCCATAAGAGAGTGGTGGAATCTGGACTTAGCAAAGACGTGATAACCGAAATTTCTAAGATAAAGAAGGAACCTGAATGGATGCTAAGGTTGAGGCTAAGAAGCCTTGAGTTATTTGAAAAACTCCCCACACCTAATTGGCTTCCTGACTTCCTATCAGAGCTAGACGTTTCAAAAATGGAAATTTACATTAAACCAGACGTAGAGAGAACTTCTAACTGGGATCAAATACCACCAGAAATAAGAAAATATTACGAACAGTTAGGAATACCACAATCAGAACAACAATACCTAGGAGGTTTAGTAGCAACTTTTGAATCAGAACCGATATATAGTAACGTAAAAGCGGAACTTCAAAAGAAAGGGGTAATTATGATGCCCCCTGAAGAAGCAGTCCAGAAGTATCCAGATATAGTCAAAGAATACTTCACAAAAATATTCCCAGTCTCAGACCACAAATTCGCAGCCCTACACGGAGCATTATGGAGTGGAGGAGTATTCGTATACGTCCCTAAAGGAGTAAAAATAACAATGCCCGTTGAAGGGTTTTTCATAATAGGTACAGAAATGGAAGGACAGTTTGAACACACACTCCTAATTGCTGATGAGGGGTCTTATATTCACTTTATAGAAGGATGTAGTGCCCCACAGTTTAAGAAGTTCTCCTTCCACGACGGAATGGTCGAACTTTACGCTAAGAAGAACGCATACATTAAATTCACTACAGTTCAGAACTGGAGCAAGAACATAATTAACTTTAATAATAAAAGAGCGTGGGCTGATGAAAATGCAACAGTAGAATGGGTAGAAGGCTCTTTAGGATCAAAATATAGCTTTGTTTACCCCTCCACTATCCTAAGAGGTAAAAATGCAACCTCAACCAGCTTAGTAGTAACATTAGCAAGTGGAGAAGGAGAATGGAAAGATAGTGGTTCAAAAATGATACATGCTGCACCTAATACTAAAAGTAAAGTCGTAAGTAAAAACATCGGATTCAATGGAGGAGTTAATATATACAGAGGACTAATAAGAGTTAACAAAGGTGCAGTGGGATCTAAAGCATTTGTAAAGTGTGATTCGTTAATGTTAGATGAAAAAACTAAAGCCTATACATTCCCCCATAATCAAGTGTTTGAGGAAGATGCAGATGTAGCTCATGAGGCTCACACATTCAGAATGAACGAAGACCAGTTATTCTATCTAGAGAACAGAGGAATAGACGAGAAAGAAGCTGTGTCAATGCTAGTACTAGGATTTATAGACGAGATAATGAAAGAGTTACCATTCGAATACGCTACAATGTTAAACAAGGTTATTAAATTAGAACTCGACAAGCTAGGTGCAGTCGCATAATGTCCATAATAGATTTTTCCTCAGCTCAACAGTATATTTCAAAGTTTAGTAATAAAAGTGAAAGAGAAAGACTTTTATCATTATATTTATCCCTCCCTTATCAGAGGATTAACGATTCCCCTACTCTAAAACACTACACAGACTGGAGCAGATTTGAAAAATTGAACCTACAAGTTAATGATTTCTTGCCCTCGAAGGAAGGAAGAAAGATAGATGGTTATACTGAAATTACTTATCCATCTGAGATCGAAACAAAGGATGAACCCACTAACTCACTTATAAAAGCCGAGGAACATAAGCTAGTAAGCTTAACACTCGCATTATCAAATAAGATCACCATATCTTCATCAAATTTAAAGTCAAAGAAGATCCTATTTTACCACACGTCTTCTGAAGGAGTATTTTATCCCCTAAATTTAGAGGTTAAAGTAGAAGACGGAGACACGATGGACTTCGTTTATATGAGCGATAGTCCGAAGGATGGAATGACCTCATCTGTTATATCCTTTGAAGTAGGAAGAGATGCACAGCTAAATCTTACTATAATAGGGCTTTCCTCTAACCTATTCATTTATTCCAAAGCATTAGTAAAAGGAGAACTTAACACTAACATTTTCACCTCAAGGTCGTTTATCTCACATGTAAGTTACTCAATCGAATTAATGGAAAACGCAATATCTACATTTTCAGCAAAGACCATAGGATTAAATAATGATAATATAAATGTAAGAGTAAGTGTGATTCATAAAGGTAAAAGGAGTAAAAGCGATGGCATGCTAAAGGCTATATCCACAGATTCCGCATTGTCCGTAATAGGAGGAGATGCAACAGTATCAGAAGAGGCGTTAGATTCTTCAACATCTATAATAGGTAGAGCGTATAACATCGGTAAGGACTCTAAAGCAGTAGTTGCTCCAATGTTAGAGGTCAAGACTGGGAGGGTTCAGCTAGCAAAGCACTCAGCTTCTATTTCGAGAGTACCAGATGAGCTTATCTTTTATCTGGAGACTAGAGGATTCAGCAGAAAAGAAGCAGAGTCCATGATAATTAAAGGTTTCATAATAGATGAAAATGATCCTCCGTTCTTAGAGAAAATAATCGACGAAATACTTACGGAGGCAAAAGTATTAGTTTCAGTCTAGTCTCTCTATTCTGACTTAAGCGAAAAATCCCTTATTTATAATCTACGTAAAAGGTAATACTGAGGGAGCATGAGAGTAATCACGTTCAAGGTCGAAGAAGAGTTGTTACAAGAGCTTGATCTCTATGCAGTTAATTCTAGAAACACCAGAAGTGAGATAATAAGAGAGGCCCTCATAAAATATCTGAGAGAAAAGAAAGCCGCCGCGGGGACTTGAACCCCGGACCACCGGCTATCTCGAGATAGACCTTACAAGGCCGGCGCTCTACCAGTCTGAGCTACGGCGGCAAGTTATTATTTTACCCATTAATTTTAAAGTTTTATCCCGTTAATACCGTCAAAACGTTTTTACGATATTACGAGTCTAATAGCTCTAAATATACCCACTTTTTCCGCTAATTCAGCTAGCTCACCTTTCACAAATTTACCATAAAAATCACCAAAATAAATTCCCCCTATCCTGACTATTATGGCTAGTTGGTTAAACCTAAACTTTTCATCCTCCCCTAATGCATTCAACATCGCTCTTCTTCCCGATTGGACTGCTACTTGAGCTGACATTGGTATGAATTTCGTCGTCGTTGCACAATCTCCGGCTCCATATACGTCATCGTAGTCAACCGACTTAAGATAATCATCTACTATCATCCTACCGTTTATATTGGTTAGTCCAATCTCACTGATCATCGGGGAGCCCTTAAATCCTACAGATGAAATTATGAGATCAGCTCTAATCTCATGATCGTTAGTTACTACTAGATTCTTCTCTATTTTTTCTACTTTATTCTTAAGTAATACCTTTACTCCCAATCCAGTAAGTAATTCATAAGCATAAGTTGAAGACTCAGTACTCATAAAAGGTAAAAGCCTATCTTGTGCTTCTATTAGGTAAACTTCCTTCAAAGGATCCATTTCTTTTATAATCCCTGCTAATTCAACACCTAAATTACCTCCGCCTAATATTACAACAGACTTAGCCTTCAACAATTTATCTCTTAATTTTAGAGAATCTTGTATGTCTTCGACTTTCTCTGTATTTGGAAATATTTTCTGAGAATACCCTAGTGCTATTATCAATTTATCATATTGGAACTCGCCCTTGTCAGTGATAACTACCTTTTTCCTAAAATCCACGTTCCTCACTCTAGCAACCAATACTTTATGGTAAGGGATCTTAGCTAACTTCGGATCTCCAGTCTTTATTACGTCCACTAGCCTATGGGTGAGAGTAAAATAACTTTTCTGATCTATAAGTAAAGCGTCAGGATTTGTTTTTAAAGCAGATAAACCTGCAAATCCTCCACCTAAAATTATAGTCTTCATAAGTATATATCAACTTTCAACTTTTTAAAGCTAGTTTCGTAATATTTAAAATTTTCACTTTTTTCTCAGTTCACCTCAAGTACTGAAGGCCCATCGTGAAATGTATATAGAAGATAGATCTAAATACCACTTACTGTCAAACTCATAAGAGTAAGGAGAAATTATCTAAAGTGGTTTCGCAGAACAGAAAATTAAAATTCGGCTAAAAAATTCTAGTTAAGAAGTAAAGGACTTGATCGAGAGACTAAAGAGTTTGTTTTTAATGAATCCTATCAAGTTTGCATTTGAAATCTATGACTCAGAGGTCGATAACGAGTATGCAGATCTTACAGCAATTAATGAGGGTTATTTAATGTTTTACAGAAAATTTAAGCCAATTACGATACTGCTTTACGCGGAGAAGGAAGAGACAGCTAAAAAGTTACTGAGTTCAATAAGGGAAGACAAATTCATACTATTTGTGGAACCTAGATGGAGATCTTTGTTAAACTTTCCAAACAGTAAGATTTATCCAGAGCTCTTGATAGTGTGTAGATCTCCTATAGTCTTTAAGAGAGAGGATGTAGGGAGTTGAATATGAAGGACTCTAATGAAATACTAAAAATCTATGGGAAAGAGAGGGGTAACACGTTACTACAGATGATAAAGAAAACAGAACTACTGCATACGGATTGTTTTTAAACGATCACCTAGTCTCAGCGGCTTATACATTGATTGAACTAGAGAAAGTTGCTGTAATAGGGGAAGTCCTAACTAAGGAAGAATTCAGGAATAGAGGTTTTGCAACTTCAGTTGTATCAATGTTGACTGAAGACCTTATCAAAAGAGGTAAAGTTGCCTCATTGTACGTGAGAGAAGATAACAGCCATGCAATTCATGTTTATATGAAGATAGGATTTATAGAATATTGGAAAAGGTTATGGGTATCTGTGAATACTGATACAAAACCGCTGTAAATATAATAGATGTGTATCTATGCCTTTTTGAATTTTTCTCTTTAACATGAACACTTTAAGTCCTTCGATAAATTAAATAGATATTAATAATAGAGTATACCAAGATATTTTAACTAAATTTAAAAGATAATTCATACTCTATTTCATGCTAAACTATCATTATTTTAATAATAACGTTACATAACATTCCATTAAACTATTATTTAGTTAATTATCACTTTTTCGTCTCCCAACTAAGCCTAGAGAATCTTCTACCATATGCCCCTGAACTTCTGAATATAAACTTTATAACCGAATTAACACTTAAAAAATATAGTGCCGCCGTAGCTCAGCCTGGTTAGAGCGCCGGACTCATACGGCGCAGGGGACATCCGGTTGTCCGGGGTTCAAATCCCCGCGGCGGCATCTCCCTAATCTTTATCATGAATTGAAAGAGATTTACGTTCTTATGAGCGAGTATGATTGGAAACGTCTGAGGAAGAAACTGGAAACGCATAATATCAATTAGGTCTCTGACGTATTTATTAGAAGAGGGGTAGGAATAATAGACATTTTCGGGCTGACGGAGTATCAGAAGATCAAAATCTTAGAGAGGACATTGGAGAAGCGCTTACCAGACAAAGAAAGATAAACGAGGCAACTATAGTCTGGAAGGAATTCCATTCTTTCTATCGACTCCAGAGGACTGCAATATGAAAATGAAAAATATCAGCATTGTTAAGTCAAGCAGAGAAGAGTTATATTAATGAGGTCTATGAATTTGAATGGACTAAATTCCCTATCATTACCTCTTCTTTCAATTTAGTCATAGAGAAAGAATTAGACCTAGAGCGTTGATAATAAGAAGCATTACCGAGGAAATACCTACCGCAGTCCCTACACAAATACCTCTGCCTACCCAAAGGCCTACCACACTTGACAACATGATGACTACTACAAGAAGGACGTGCTAGGTCTTGTCTGATTGTAAGTCTTTTGCTCATAAATAATTCTGGTTATACAAAATATACATAGCTTAATGACTGCACTATGCTCAAACTGACTCAATAAGTAATTCAAGATATATTAAACACTACATTATTTACTATTTCCTTTCTACTATAACCTTGTATACAAACAAAGACGGCAAGAGTGAAGATAACCCTGCTATTATAAAAATTCCATAAAACAAATCCAGTTTTACGATAAATGCAAGTAAGATTGACGCTAACGCTGAGAAGATAGTATCCATCAAGTGGTAAAATGAAGAAATTTTTGTGCTAAAATTTGACAATTTGACTACTGTTTCTTCAACGACTGGTGCCCTTAAGGATGAGGATATGTTGGCTAAGAGTATTAGGGATAAGAAGAGAAATATCGATTCCCGGTAAAACATAGAAAGTGATAAGAAAAGAATTAATTCTGCTATACACAATATTAGGAAAACTTTCTCACTTATTTTATGGCCTATATAAAAGAAAATAATTAGAGGAACTTGAATTATCATGAGGTATAAACTTATTTCCTGCGGGGTATATGTATAAAATACTGTAAGCAGAATTAAAGGTATATAACTTGTGATTGCAACTCTTCTTAAACTTGCAAAGAAGCCAAAGAATAAAACTAACTTCCCGACGTTTTTTAACCAAGAGTAGAGTTCAGATAAACTCTCTTTATTCTCTTCATATCTAAGCATTGATGATAATACTAGGTTTGCAAACAATAGAGGAATAAATAATATGAGGAGAATTTTTATCCCTATTATTCTACTCAAGTAGAATATTCCTAATCCTGCTAAGCTGAGGGTGTGAGTTAAGGTCATCATTATTGAATAATCCTTTCTCGTAAATCCTTTTTGAAGTATTATAACTGAGGAATTTATAGAGTTGGAGATACCCATAAAAATTGCAGAGAGGGTGAAAGTAAGGAAGGATCTTTGGATAATTAAGATTATTAGTATAAGAAGTTCTAATGCCGCTGAGACCAAGAGATTCCTCTTTATCGAGAAAGACACCAGAATAATGTATGTGATAAATTGAGATATTGATATAGTGCTTAATATTAACCCTATTTGAAAGTCATTTAAGCCTGATATTTTCATTAAAACTAGGAACGCAAAACTCATGAAACCTATGAAAAATGAGATAATTGACTTATATGCTAAGTAATAATTCTTCATTTAGATTCATCCGTTATATTTTTTGAAAATGTTGACTAAGTTATCCACGAAGTCTTTAGGATATTCTCCAGTATACTGCAAGAATGGCTTAAAATACCTCTCTACTAACTCTTCTTGGCTTAATTCTCTTGATAACTTATCTATCTCAGCAAGGGGTAAATTAAAGTAGTAGATGGTGGGATCTTTAACTTTTGCCTCTTCAAAAGCTCTTCTTCTAGATCTACACGGCATACATATGCCGCAATGCATTTTTCCAGATACAATGCAACTATGAGTTTTTGTAAAATCTACGCCTAACTCATTACCCAACTTAATAACTTCACTTTTTACCATTGTGTGAAAAGGTGCCATAACCTTAAAACCCATAAGAGATTCAATACCTTTTAAGATACTCATTTTATTACTCCACTCATCCTTAAGCCAGCCCACAAACATGGTATTTAGATTCGGATAAGCAGAAAAAGATGTTAGAATTTCTATCACAAACTGATACTTAATTATATATTGTATAGAATCTATTGGAGGGAGATCGAAAGACTTAATATAAGAGGAAAAATCAATAATCTTTAGAGGGATATCGAGCTTTTTAGATAATTCTTTGACTAACTCTAATTCTCTCGTCTGAGGAGGATAGCCGTAATATATGAAAGTTCCATGCAACACATATTTATCTTTAAGATAATACGCTAACACTGTGGAATCTATTCCTCCAGTAAGTTGAATAATAGCTTCCTCAACCATGATTATCTCCCGTAAGGGTCTTTTGCCGGCATATAATATGCTATATGTGACATTGAATCTATTCTTTTATTATTCTTTATCTGATTGAAATTAGCATCTTTGTATTTAAATATCATAACCTCATCAAATGGTAATTTTCTGCCACCATATATTTTATATTCTCTAATGGCGGCCTCGTAATACATTCTACACATAGAGTCTACTTGTATCTGATTATAAACTCCAGATATTATATTGTCATTTTTTGTGTCAGATATACTGCATAACCCGGCGAAAGTATTCAACCGGAATTTTTCATCAATAAACCCAACTAATTTAACTTTACCAACTCGTACCCCGTTAATAGTCTTAACTATACCTTTCTGATATCCTTGGAATACTATCTCACCCTCGTCGTTTAGGGTTAAATATGTAACATTTGCTTCTAATGGAAAACCTTCTAATGTTCCCGCGACAGAACTTATGTTAACCGCACCTTGATAAGCTTTTGAATAAATAGAATAATCCCAGCAAATTATGGAGCCATCACTAGCAGCTTGCACTTCATATTTAGTTAGTGATTCCCACTCTAAATAGAGAGACGAGATATTAGTCTTTGTATCGTATGAACCAATGCCAAGTCCTCTATAAGTTTCATCATTTAAATTAACTTCAATAATAAAAATGGTATTTATCTTGGAACTATCATAAAAGTTATAATACGATTTTAGAAAATCTTTGAATTGTTTATCTTCTAACTCACTATTTTCAATTTTTATCTCGATATTAGAAACAATGAACTTTATTTTGGGTATTAAGTTTTTCCCTATTATGTATTCAACTTTAGAACTGATTTCCATCTATGCCTGGATAAATTATTTTATATATGTTTAATAAAGATACTGTATTTAGAATATAGAGGAATATATAGAAAATGTATATTATATTAAGTTTTTTCCGATCTTACTCTACATAATATATTTTTGCCGAAGTTACAACAGTTTGGAGACAGTGTCGTAATTAACCTACAAATTCTGGAATTAACATTCTCTCCCACAAGACTAGGACTATGTAGTACATCATGGTACTAATACTCCTATTTACTGTCTTAGTAGTCCTCTTAAAACGTACGAGCCTATCCCTCAATGAAGAGTGCAGCGATTCGTTAGGATTAACGGGTGAGATAACCGTATGATCTTTCAACCAGACAAGTTATAAAAGCTTCTCCCCCTCGTTCCTTCACCCATCTTTTACTGTCCTCTTGTCTCTCACGTAAGTCCTTTTTTCCTTTCTTATACTTGAAGCCCAACTTCTTGGGGACTGGGCTTAAACTCCTTGGGTTGTATTTCATTCCATATTACTTCTTAAGTATATAGACTATGAGCTTCAAGATTCAGAAGTCGTAGTTCAAGCCGAAATCTCTTGGACTCTTTTCTAAGATTTGGACGAGCTTTTTCTCTTCCTTCAGTTTCGTGGGTCCCTCCCTCGGCTTAGCGCTCCAGTCATCTTTTCTTAGCTATTTGCACACGGTAAAGACGGAGACATTATACTTCTTGACCGCGTCCTTTATTCTCATATCATTCTTCACGTCTTTTATACGCTAATTCTCCTCTCTTCCTCTTGTTTCTTGTTGAGACTTATACCATGCATTCTAGATTTCGGCATACAATTTAGTATTACTCATGAAACATAAATCTTGCCCTTTAAGGTCTGACAAAGTATAAGATAAGAGAGTATTGTCTTATATAGAGATGAACTTTGAAATGCGTTAACTGAGGAGTTTAACGGTTTAACGTGTTATGCGCAGTAGATGTGAAAATCAGATATTCATTGCAATAATAAAATTAACGTATATTGTTATGGCTTTAACAAATCGCGTTAAATTGAAACGGTCAATTTAACGTCTTAAGCATCCGGTTGTCTGGGGGTTCAAACCCCCCGCGGCGGCTCTTAACTACATTTGCTAATAATTTCGCACAGTTTTCTCGATAAGACGGCCTGCTAAAAAAAGTAAGAATTTTACAACAACATTAATACAATTTGTACGTTTAAGCCTTTATCTTTCCCCGAAACGATACTTATACGTCTCAATCTTACTCCTCAAATTGTCAACCAACATTTTAGTCTCAAAGCTTACATTCTTCCCCTCCATAGCCTCCTCAGCCCTTGCCAGATACTCCTTAGCCCTCAAGTACAAATCCTTGTTATCATAAGCTACAGCATTTTGCAAATACATCATGCCGAGCATGGCTAACCGCTTAATATATTCCTCACCCTTAGCAAACTTGAGATTAACCTCAAATCTCCTTATGTATTTTTCATCAATAGGCTGCCCACTATCTGGTAAGATTGTAATTGGACTCCTTTTCGTGAAGGGAGTGATAAGATTACGACTCTGAAGATATTTCCTAAAGTATGTTACTGAGATTACAATTACTACTATTGGAATTATTGTACTAAGGGTATTAGCTAGAGTTACATTGTGTAATAAATAGTAAGGAATCGAAAACGACACTACAGTAGCTATTACTGCAGGGAGACCTATAAACAGCAATCCTAAACCAACCCATTTCAAAAAAGATAATAACTTCTTTCCCTCCATAACTCTTCCCTTAGTTAAATTTATTTATAAAGTATAAAATTTTATTATATTAGCAACATAAACCAGCTTTCTGGCATAAATATTCACCACCTAGACCGCAAGCAGTTGCTACTCCTAATGAGATGATTAATTGAAGTAATTCATCACAAGAAGGTACGCATATCGTTACACAGATAGGGTAGATAATAGGGTCCCAAGTAAATATTAAACAAACACTAGCACAAGCTTCCTCACATGCCACGCTTTCAGCGACGCCTTCAGCTAGCAATCCACATAGTACCGAAACTATTGCTTTACATATTTCGCATTCTATCGGATTTGGGTCCTTTCCTTCTTCACTCTTTTGTTGCAAAGGGTAAGGTTGGTATAGCTTATCTGGTATTAGCACTTCCTTATTCTCTATCCTCTTAGTCTTGGTTCCGCATCCAGACACGCCTTCCTTAATCAAAATTCTGTGCTTATCCCCTTCCTTTCCTACGTACTTCACTTTAAAACTTCTTAGTATACTTTCAGAACCGTAGTTTATCCTATAAGTTATCTCGTGATCACCGAAAGGATCACCCTCTATTAACTGACTCCACTGAATTATCTTTGACGGTTGTCCTTCATATTCTATTAATGTCACTCCTTGTCTAAAAACTTGCTTATTATCTTTCTTCTCTTCATAATGTAACAATTTAATGCTCTTAGGCTTTAAACCCTGAGGCATGAAATAATTGAGAACCTTAAAAAAAAGTTAACTATAATGGAGTATCTTAATATTATTCATCACTTATTTTGCTTCTAACCTAACTAGGTTACAGTTTGAAAGAGTGTACAATTGTCTTTTGAAACTGGATGCAACAGAAGAATTCCTTAAATCAGCATATAGATGCTAACAGCCTTAACAGATACCCAGTAATCTGGTTTATATTGCTAATATAATAAAATTTTATGCTTTATAAAGGTAAAGGCAATAAATATTTAGTACCGTAATTACTATGGTGAGTAAGATGAAAAAGCATGGAACAAAGAAAGATCATTTTTGGTCCTACAAAAGAGATATCAACTTTAAAATATGTCTTGCTCAACCTATTACTTGCGGCATTACCATCAGCTATAGTATTTATTTTAGCCTATGATATTATTTATAACTTTTTACATAGCTTCATATTATCCGCTACCTTAAGCACTCTAATATTTTCGACATTAGGTGCGATATTATCCACTTACCTTAACAGATATCTTATGAGGCGCGGGATAATACTCCCTGGAATAAGGAAAAAAGAAGCTAGTACTAAGTTTATGATTTCTCCGGAGAGTGGACAACCTATTGATGAAAAAGTGATTAAGAGGTATGAGAAAGCGTTAGAGTTTTCAGATAAGAAGTCAGAGAATTATGTTGCAGAGTTGGCCATGCTCGGCATGATGTATTTGCAAAATGCTGTAGCTTATGATAACAAGGATTTGTACTTGAGGGCTAAGGAGTATCTGGCAAGGGCTGAGGAGGCTATGGAGGGGAAGAATGTAAGCTTTGAGACTAAAATGTTGGTTGACAATTTGAGGAGTAAGATTGAGACGTATAAGTATCGTTTCGGGGAAAGATAAAAGCTTAAACATAGATAATTAATTGCGTAAATTATCATATCAAATCCTTACTCTTTTAGCAGTTGACTTATCGAGAAACTGTCCAAAATTATTAGCAAATGTAGCATTAACATACGATTAAAAACAAGGTAGTCGTATATAATGTTAACAGCTCGGAAGATGTTGCTTCACAAGGATTTGGTGTAATAGGTAGCGGAGGCTTGTCTACTATGTGGGCATTAATACATTTGGGATATTCCCCGACTAACGATATGAAGAAGGCACTGACTTTAGGTCTATTTGCTAAATTTTAAGCTGAGGTGTCTCACGGGCTGAATCCTTTTTCACGTTGATAGAAATCTTTTTTATATTTGTTTGTAACAAACTTTTGTTGATAAAGGATGATCTCTCACACCGATGTGGGCTATGCCCAAAAGGGTGAGAGTAATTGCAGAGATGTGAGCCTCGTGCCGTTGGGCTCAAAGGAGTCCCATGACCCACCTACCGTTAAGTTTGGTAGGTGGTTGAGGGCTAAGTCCCTACACTCGATCATGATTGATCATAAAATGAGTGAAATGAAAGTGTAGGGACAAACGGTAGGAGAGTCTACCGACGTAGTAATAGTATATTGTAACAAGAATAAACTAATAATTAAGCAAATAGATCAGAGAGTTGTAGATATTATCAGAGGCAATTATAAAAAATTGCTTAGAACACAAAAAGGAATTGTTGAAGATACTAGTAAAAAGCTTACTTTAAACCTCGATTGACTTTCTAAACCTTGGAGAGAATATGCTTTTCTAATCCTTTGTTATCATAAGCTACACTGTTTTGCGAATACACCATAGCAACTATATCTAATTGAAATTGTTAGACGTACTCCTATCAATATCTTCTTCAGAATCTACTTCAGCAACAATCCTCATAATTCTTTAAACTATTCGTAGTGCTATACTCCTCTCGGTTAATGGTTAAACTCTTTAGACATTAGTTTAACTTATATTATATGGTTTATCAAATAAAGTTAAGGAAGAAAGGTGTAATTATCTTACCAAAAGATGTTAGGGAAAAACTCGGGATAAGAGAAAACGATATACTGTTAGGTGAGATGAAAGGTGGGGAGTTAGTTTTACGTCCCTTAAAACCTAAAATTGTAAGGGTTGATCCCAAAATGGTAGAAGAGATCCTTAAGGAAGAAGGTGAGGCTGAAAGGAGGAAAGAGGAGGAAATATTTAATGATAGTTGATACGGGAGTTCTAATAGAGTACATTAATGAGGCTGGTACATACCATGAAAAGGTTAAGAAGCTAATTGAGAGCTACAAACCACTTTATGTCACACCAATCACTTTGAGTGAAGTATTATACGTAAGTTATAGAGTTTACATAACAGCTGGGTTAAGTAATGCCAACAATTACGCAAAGGAATTTGTAGAGTGGCTATCAGCTATACTGAAAGTCACGGAGATTAACCACGAAATAGTAATAAAAGCAGGGGAAATAAAGAAAAAATACGGGATAGCTTTGCCAGACTGTTATGTAATAGCTACTGCAGACTATTTAAAAGATAAGGCTCTCTTTAAAAGAGAGAAGGAAATAGTTCAAGTCTTGGACGAAATTAGAAAAGAATTCGGAGATATTATTAGTTTTATTGATGAAATATAATACAATAATAAAAAACTTAAATTTTATAAATTCTGAATATTTTAACAGAAGTATTTACTTAAACATCTCGGGATTATTACTACACTGGAGTTAAAGAGGATAAAACTAGTTCAAATACCGTAGCCGTTCCAATAAATTACTTAAGGATAATCGAGAGTCGAAAAATTTTCACGTAAGAAGATGAGGTAAAAAGCTCTCTGTACATTTAAGAAAATTTTCAATATTCTTATATATAGTTAAGTTAAAGACTATCAGCCTTAATAATTACTCTTATGTCCCTGTCAAAGCATATCATCGTTCTTGAAAAGAAATCTTCCCTACCTAAAATAAGGCTTGGAAAAACTCCTTCATAAACGCCTAAATCGGCTATTGCAACTGGTATTTCAAAATTTTCATTTAGCTCTACGAAATGAAATTCTAATTCGTCCCTTTTTGTATGAAAATTTAGATTGGTTAATATAATGATATCAAAGTAATGTCTTCTAGATTATCAAAACGCGTATTTAACGTTCTCCTATTTATTTAAAGAAAATCTACTACCGCTATCTGGTAATGCGTATATCAAAACATCTTCCCCAGACTTAGGGCACTCCATCCTTACTTTTATTAAAGGTACTGAGTAACCTTTGGCGTTAATAAAAGGGATCTCTATTTCTTTACCTATACTAACTCTTTTCTTGCTTAACTACCGTTAAGATATCATACTGACTCCTTTTATACCCCCTTCTTTTCCATTATTTCTTCGACTTCCTCCCACGAATTACCCTCAGCCACTATGTTTCTATTGTCATCTATCGCCAAATACTTTCTTACGAGCTTAATGTTCTCAGACATGCTCTCAAATTAAATATAAACTTGTAGAACTATAACTTTGCCTGCTGCACTCTATTGTTTCAAATTTTTGAACTAGAGACGTGCTTGTCCTTTTAGTATTTAAAAGATTAAAATGTGCTTTCACTTAGGGAAGTAAGTGTTATGAGACGATAATAGTAATATTAGCTGGAAAAAGTTAGTATACTATATATGATTATTTAATGTAAAAGCTTGAATGCGACAAAAATCTTTTTTAGCAAAATTTTCTAAAATCAAACCGGAAATAATGTTCAGTTTATAGATAAGTTATTGTGGTAAGAAGATCACAGAATTTATACGGAGATGAGGAGAACTGACAAAATAATTGAGGTATTTAAGGATTTAACGTCTCACACTATGTAGATTCTTTCATCTAATAATTAACCTAAATACAATACTAGAATGAAAATTAACCCTTTAACATAAAGGCATTAAATCAAACCTAATAATTTAACGTTTTAGACACCCGGTTGTCCGGGGTTCAAGTCCCCACGGCGGCACCTATTATCTTAACTTTATGATAGTCCTTGAATTTCTCTATTATATTAAGATTAATTT
Organism: Stygiolobus sp. RP850M; assembly: GCF_037389295.1. Classification (NCBI taxonomy): domain Archaea; kingdom Thermoproteati; phylum Thermoproteota; class Thermoprotei; order Sulfolobales; family Sulfolobaceae; genus Stygiolobus; species Stygiolobus sp. RP850M. The sequence continues at coordinate 27,946 of NZ_JBBHKU010000069.1, forward strand.
ACAAGACTGAGTGTAAAATCATAGATAATTTTATATTATAATAAATCTATCAAACATCTCATAAAGGTATACTAATTTTATCTTAACTTAAAGAAACCGCAAGGATGATATAATGGGGGAAATTATTAGCATACAAAATTTAACTAAAGTGTATAAGAATGAAGTAAAGGCCCTTAAAGGATTAAGTCTTAAAATAAAAGAAAATGAAATTTTTGTAATATTAGGACCAAATGGAGCAGGTAAAACTACCTTATTATATATTATTTCCACCATATTAAAACCTACAGAGGGCAGCGTTTACATTATGGGTTTAGATGTTACAAAGGATTCAGGAAAGATTAGGGAGTTACTAGGCTTTGCTTTCACTGAAGTTACACTCTTTAATACTACCGTATATAAGGCTCTATGGGCCCACGGAAGAATTTACGGCATTCCAAAAAACGAATTAAGGCAGAGAATCTTAGAGTGTTTAAATGAGCTTGACATTATAGACAAGGCTAATTCAATAATCTGGGAATTATCCAGTGGACAGAGGAAAAGAGTCGAGATCTGTAAGGTAATTATCCAGAGACCTAAAATTGCTATATTCGATGAACCCACAGTCACAGTAGATATAGACGGTAAACACAAAGTGTGGAGTCTCATTAAGAACTTGAAGAAGTACGGAAGCACAATAATTATTGCAACTAATGATATTTATGAGGCCGAATACTTAGCTGACAGAGTAGCAATACTGAATAGCGGGGAACTATTAGCTGTAGGTTCAATAAACGAACTGAAAAAACCTCTAGGTAATGATGTTCTTGAACTTGAAGTATCTGACCCAAGTGTAATAAGTAAGATAAATCGGCTTGGACGAATCATAGTATCGGGTAATTATGTAAGAGTGTATTCCGATAAACTACAAGACATAATTAACGAAATTTCTACACTGAATGGAGTTGTCTCGATTAGGAGACTTCACGTTACGCTAGATGATGTCTTTCTTGTGTTAACTGGAGGTGTTAAACAATGAGAGTTACTTCTTATCTATACCTCATTTTTGCTTATTCAATTTACTTTTTGGGTTCGAGTACTCTAATATCATTACTTTCGTCTTTCATACAGATAGCCGTAAGTACGTTAACTACAGTTGTATTCCTAATCGTACTTTTACCAGCTTACAAATCGTATATATTCGTTGGTGGTTCAACAGTTATGCTTCTACTCTCGTTAAAGAATTATGTGGTAGATACCATAGGGTGGGATTTGAAAATGAACAAAAATTACTTGTTAATACTACCTATTAATAGACGTTTAACCCCTTTCGTGATAATGTTAGGCTTATCAATTTATTTCGTTATACTCTACATGCCGATCTATTTTACACTAGCCTTTTTCTTGGATTTATTACTTTTATCAATATATTTATTACCGATACTAGTATTAGTAAATATAGTGTTTATGTCTACAATTTTAGTGACTACAGTAGCACCTAAACGTTATTGGGAATGGTACTCCATAATTCCTACAGAGATAATTGTTGCTTTAATTTCATATTTTTCAAGCGCACTACTACCGGCTAAAGGTGAGATCCTTACTCAACTCTTAGCTTATAACCCGTTTTACTACATTATAGCCCTTATAAGGCAAATACTGGAGTTGGAGTCGTTTAACTTGTTATACTTTATCGTGTCGGTAATAACAATTACGGCTTTGGTAGTGATAGACGTTATCGTATATGATAAAACTGAGGGAGGTAATTTTAGGTGAGACTGTCACGATATTTTTATATAATCCAAATGAAAATTATCGGAGACCTTAGGTCTAAAACAATACTGTGGATAATATTGCCTAACGTTTTCATAGAACTGTTTTTCCTATTTTTCGTGGGAGGGATTATAGGTATTAAATACCAGTTTTATGTAGCAGTAGGGACTACTGTCAATAATTACATGTCAATGTTGCCAAGTATAACGTATAGTATATTCTTGGATTACTTTTCTGACACAAAACATAGTAACTATGAGTTGTTGCTTTCTAAGAGTGACACAGAATACGCAATAGTATTCAACGCACTTCCTTCATACTTGTTATCGACTATTATTTCCATACCGTCTCTTATTTACATCGTATACTATAACGTGTTGGAACTAGTGTATGTAATGCTTACTAGTCTGCTCATTTACCTAGCGTTCTCACCTTTTCTCGTAAGATTGGGATTTCTTATAGATAATATTAAGAAAGTGTTCGTATTCAGGTTAGTTAACTTGTATCTCACTAGAATAAACGTTGCAATAATTCCTTCAAGCAAGTTACTCACAACAATTCCCCTTCCCCTCACGATTCCGATAATATATAATCCAGTTTCTATCTTAATACAATTACTGATTTATTTGTAGTTATTAATAGAAAATCTAAGAGAAACAGTACATTCCGAATTAATAATTATTTTTAATATAAAAAGTAGCTAGAGATAGAGGAGTTTGGAAAAGAGGATTTTAATGTGGGGCTTTAAAGAGTAGCTGAAGGACAAGTTAAGTTAATACGTAAATCCGATATTAATTCTAGAAGTTACTGGGAGATATAAGATTATATTGCAGCTCAAGCTAGAAAATCCTGAGGGTTTATTTAAATATGGCTCTTCACTTTAACTATATAAAAATTTTCTAGCGACAATAAAGCTGAGCAGCGACAATGTAAAATCTGGAATACTAAATAATATAAACATAGACCTGAGGCTGAGGTGGTTAAGATCGGCATAAGTGGCAATAGAGTCAACAAAACCGAAAGGCGCAGTGACTATTATATATTTTATATTATTCTTCCTATGGCTTAAGCAAGCCGTAACACCCCAGGAATAGTGCAATAATAGTGAAGACGTTCTATCAACAATTTTCACGATAATAAGCTGAAGTAACGTAGTCAGAACTACTGTATAATTAAGGATAAATGCGTCCGGTAACAAAAGGAGCCCCGCTAACACTGCATTTTCCCAAAAAGCTAAGGCTACTCCATACACTTGAGAGTCTCCTTTAACTAACCTTGCGAACACGTATGCGAAACCAGGTTCTGTAGCAGCCGTTAAAGCTCCATAAGCTAGGTATGTAGGTATCTGAGGCTTTTCGAAGAAGCTTAAAAAAGAGTACTGGATTACAACCTTTACGATTATAGCTGTAAAATACGCAGCTGCTGCAACCGCGAAAGCTTGTATGTCCCTCTTTACGAAAAAGAGAGGCAGAACACCCACTAAAATGGAAATAACACTACCTATAAGTATATACAAGTCCATGGGTTAAAGTAAGGAAATAACTATTTAACGTTCCTTTTCAGAAATGAAAATAAGTAATTTCTAGCTTCTTCCATGAGCTCCTTTAGCTCACCCTCGTTATCGAAAAGTATCCCATAATTCATAATGATATCCATTAATACAGCATAATCTATAGGATCTACTTCATCTGGTATTTCATTAGGATACGCTTGGAGAGCTCTATTCCTTAAACTTAATAATTTTTCATAAAGGAACTTAACCTTAATGTCTCTAGGATGGATTTGGAGAAAATTCGGCAAAGCATAGTACAAGGCTTTAGCCCGATAATATTTTACCTTAAACTTTCCCACCTTCTCCACCTTCACTGCCTCTATTAATCCTCCCTTCTCGAGCCTCTTTAGCCTTCTCCAAACCGTCGGTATCGGCTCATTTAGCCTCTCAGAAATCTGAGTGACATTTAGAGGTTCTCTTATTATTTCTTTGATGATCATGACATTTAATTTGTCGAAAAGAAGATTAACTTGCTCCTTATTTACTACCATAAATCTTAGCATAAGATAATAAAAGGGATTAAGGATAAATTTTGTTAACGGTGTTTTCTCATCAATTCGCTATTATCACCTTTTAAGTTTGTGTAAGACTTTACAGGGGGTCTGTTTGGTTTGATAACCTTTCCCGTCAGATAAATTCTTTTTAAACCAAACAATCGCTTTGTAAAGAAGAGGGTTAGGAGAAGGAAATCTCAAAAAAGAGATTAACAGCCCCTTATAGAAATGTTTATAAACGTTACTTTTTCTAAATTTCCTTAAATAACTAGCAGAGATAAAGCAATCAGAGATATTCTTTTTATAAAAATCGTCGTTGACAACAGTTTCAGATAAACCGTGAATTTTATGTCATTTGATATTATTTAACATTCCTTTAGCTCTTTTATTGAAAGTATATAAATTTTGTAGTTACATACTATCACGTCAGTATGGGAATCTCTTTTTTAGCGTAAAAAATGAGATGAATAAAATACATAAAAAGTCGAAAGAATAAGATTTTTCGTAGAAAAGTTTGTATAAACGAGGGCGGACCTAATTAT
>NZ_JBBHKU010000070.1:0-4638 GCF_037389295.1 Stygiolobus sp. RP850M
CATTATAACGTTCTCGTCGTACTTGTGCCAATCCCTCTTGTACTTACTCTTTCCCATGAGTAATACTCGTAATTATTTTTTATAAATTTTTGTATAATTCTGAAGTAGTCCACAAAGCAAATCATATTAAAAAGTTTAAATACTATTCTACTGATGAAAGAAGAAGCAGGAAAGTGGTTCAAACAAGCTTTAGAAGATTTGGCAACAGCTAAGGATACTATCGCAACTGGTCATTACTATGCTTCAGCATTTTGGGCTGAACAAGCTGCTGAGAAGGCTTTAAAGGCATTATTAATAGATAAGGGAAAGATTGAACGAACTCACGATTTAAACGAGTTGTTAGACATAATAAAGGAGGAGATTGGATTACCTGTAGATGAGATTAGAAATGAAGTAAATAAACTTACTTTACATTATACAATCTCTAGATATCCAGATGCAGCTAATACCATACCATATTCACTTTATACTGAAGAGGATGCAGAGGAATTAGTTAAGAAGGCAGAGAAGGTGATAGAATGGGTAAAGCAAAATCTGCGTTAAAGAGCCAGATTGAATTGGTGAAAAAAGCAATAGAGTTCATAAATGATGTAAAAAAGGAAATTAGTGTTAAGGATGTGTATGTTGTAGGCTCTAGAGCTAGAGGAGATTACTTAGAGATCAGTGACATAGATTTAGTGATAATATCTCCAGATTTTAAAGGCTTAAGATACATTGATAGGCTTGAGAAGTTGGGAAAGCATTTAAGAGCACGTATAGAATTCTTCGCCTTCACTCCAGAAGAATGGGAAAAGCCTTCATCACTTTTTATAAAGGAATTGAAAAGGGAAGCAAAGAGGTTAGAAGATTTGGCAAAAGAATTAGGATTAATTTAAATTCAGCAGAAACTCCGCTTTATGTAATTCTTGATTTTTATCAAATATTAATTTTACTAAACTTTCTTAAATTTAAAATCAAATATAGATTAAAAGTGAGTTTAACGTTGTCCTTGATAAAATTTGAAGTGAAACACAAAGTAATTAACATGACTTTTTATAAGCTGAATTTATAGAAAACATTACTGCTATTAAACGATATAAAACTTACATACTTACGTTAGAGTGTGGAGATAGTGTCGTCGTTAAGTTATTTATATTTGTATAACGAGTACCACTGACGGGTAGGAAGCCTGTATTTAGGCAAGACGTTTCTTGTCCCTCTTGTGGTAGTCATCATGTTGTTAAGTGTGGTAGGCCTTTGGGTAGGCAGAAGTATTTGTGTAGGGATTGTGGTAAGTACTTCTTGGGTGATGCTAGTTATCATCATCATTCTAGGAAGTTGAGGGAGGAGGCTTTGAGAATGTATGCTAATGGTATGAGTATGAGGGCTATTTCTAGGGTGCTTAACGTACCTCTTGGTACTGTTTTCACTTGGATTAAGCGTTATGGTGGGCAGAAGTATGAGAAGTTGGTTGAGTTGTGGGGTAGGGCTAAGGAGTTGGTCAAGGGTAAGGTTGTTACTAAGGTTGTTGATGAGATGTGGACTTACTTGTACAAGAATGCTAGGGCTTTTTACAAGTGGGTTTTCACTTGTTACGTGTACACGAAGCCGGGAGTATACCTCATTTTGGGGGATAGGGATGAGAGTACTTTCCGTGAGGTCAAAAAGTATTTGCCCGAAGAGGGTAGATGGGTGAATGACGATTATAACTTGTACTACTGGTTGAAAGACCACACGGTTGTCTCACCAGTTAACCCTAATGAGTCCTTTCATTCCTCATTAAGGGATAGGCTAATTAGATTCGAGAGAGCGACGAAGGCAGTAAATAGGAGCATTCGTAGCATGATGTACTCCATAGCCCTAGTCTTGTGGGAGAGAAGGTTAATCCCAGAATTTGTAGCTTAACGACGACACTATGTCCACACTCCACTTATTTACACTATAGATTTATTTTTAAGGAGGTGATTTTGGGTCTACCGTGGAAGGGCAAGGGCTCCCTTCCAAGGGGTTCATAGTTCCCACCATAGATTCGGGGCTATATCTGAGGAGCAGTTGAGAGGGTCAGAACTCCCTCCCATTAACCACTGCAATTACGTCACGATCGTTTTCACAATTACAAGTGCACTTAAACCTATGACGAGAAACCTCAACCATCTTCCTGCCGAATTTAGGACATGGGACTGATGAATAACTATGTTCTATATAAGGAAGTCAGCTAAGCCACAGTGTTAGATAATAAATACATATTATAGCCTTTCGGTAAAGTTAACAAAATTTCTTTATCGTTGATGGTTTATTAGTAGGAAATAATGTGATAATTCTTCTTCTATCAAACTGTACAAAAACCGTGATAAGATATAAACAATTAAAGCTTAATTTTTTGCAATAACTTTCCTCATCATTAAGTTTTTTAGCAGCTATCTTTTCAGCTTTGCAAAATTCGTCAATTACTCTCTGAATTTCACCTACTATTTCTATCCCGTAATTTTTGCTTAGTTCTTCTAACCTAAGTCTTAGCCTTTCTTGAGCATGTCTCGTAAATTCACATTTAATATAAAACCACCGTTGAGACCATCACGCATGGTGAGCCAAATGAATCCCTATACTCTGGATAAATTGAAATATTAGTAACATTTATTATAATGTTGAAAATTTTCTCATACATTTTCAACACGATCTTAGGCTCCTTTAAAACCTCTGTCTTCCTGATCCGGGCCGGTCTAGAATTTAAAGTGTTACTAGAGCAAAGGGGGCCAAATCTTGGTTTATCAGTATTCACAGATATAATGTTCCGAACCACGAAAGAGTATTTATCATCCTTCTTAAACACTTTAAGCAAAACAGGGTGGAGAATTAGCTCTAGGTTTTCCTCATCAGTTTCTATCTTGTACTTCCCCTCCTGAATTTCTTGTAATGCATAATTTAGGACTTCACTCATTTTTAATTCCCTTTATACCTTCCTTTAGATCTTTATCCAACGGCTCTATTGAGATATAAGCTATTCTACCGTTCTCGTCAACTCCAATAGTAACAAAAGCCTCACCCTCAAAGCTTTTCTCAACACTTCTCTTGAATTCAACTATGAGATTACCGAAATCATTATCTACTAGCACTTGAAAAGGAGCGCTAGAGAATGATAAGAGCTGAAAATTAGTGGAGATCTGAGAACCGGATTGGCTAAATCCCCACTCTTCCATAATTCCTAATATATACTATTGCTATTAATTTGTTTTGAGCATAATGTTGTTATTAACAACCGTACATAAATTGAGAGGTGAAGGGAAAATAAGAGGATCCTTCACAAGTATTCACTTCTTCCACCAAAAGGCCAAGAGAGTCATGGAGGATTTTGGCAGGAAAGTGGGGCAACCTTGAAGACGTTATCCACCTCCTTATCTTCCTTTCTTTAACACAATGCTTTTTAGTGGTAAGAAGAGCGAAGTGATCATCGTATACTAAGAAATTTTCCGAAGAGGGAGTGTGAGATAAAGGGCAACTTGGAGAGGTGAGGTTCTTCTCCCCTAATTTTGTAAGGGAAATGTATTTCTTTACATTAAATCCGCTTTCCTTTATTCTAAAGCCGTTGTTAGCAGTTTCAGATAAACCGTAAAGTTTATATTATTTCATCATAAAATTTTATACAATGTTAAGACCTAAAGAAGTGTGCCAACGCCTAGGAATATCATACGCAACACTCAGAGAATATGTTAAGAAAGGGTACATAAAACCCGTGATACTAGAAACTGGGAAGTGGAGGTTCAAGGAAGAAGACGTCGAAAGACTTGTGGGGATTGTTAGAAAGAGGAAAGTGATCCTTTACGCAAGAGTATCATCAAACACACAGAAAGACGACTTAATAAACCAAGTAAAATACTTGGAGGAGAACGTTAAGAACTACGACCAAGTAATAACTGACGTCGGATCTTCATTGAATATGAAGAGGAAAGGATTCCTCAAGTTGTTGAGGATGATACTAAACAATGAAGTGTCGAAAGTTGTCATAGCCTACCCAGACAGACTAGTTAGATTCGGTTTCGAGATAATTGAAGAAGTATGCAAAGCACACAACTGTGAGATAGTCGTTCTAAACAAGGAGGACAAAACACCAGAGCAAGAGTTAATAGAAGACTTAATCTCTATACTAGTCTCCTTTAGTGGAAAGTTGTATGGAATGAGGAGCCATAAATATGAGATGGTGAAGAAATGTGTCGAAGAGCTTAAGGCTTAAATCATTCCAACCACAAGAAGAATACGTCTACCTAACGTACTCTCTGAAGAACGATAAGAAGGAGGAGAGCAAGATATTACTGGAGAACTATAAACACCTACTACACAAAGCTCTAGACTGGTTATGGGAGAGGACTAAGATAGAGAGGAAGGAAGTAAAGAAAGGTAAGAAAGCCACTAAGATCAAAATAACCTTGCCTAAGAAAAAAGAAGTTTACAAGAAGTTGAGGGATGAGTTAGAGAAAATCAACGTTTTAGCTTCCCACTACGTGGACAAGGCAATAAGCGACGCTTACTCAATATTAAAGGGGTGGAGGAGGAGGGCCGAGAAGGGACAAGCGTCATTGAGGAAACCAACACTGAGGAAGGTTTACGTTAGGGTAAAGTCGACACTTAGGAAAGTTGAGGGTGAAGAAGTTAGGATTACTGTAA